>CALMPB010000437.1 GCA_937871985.1 uncultured Burkholderiaceae bacterium | reverse complement strand
AGTTCCGGCGTGTCCTG
Organism: uncultured Burkholderiaceae bacterium; assembly: GCA_937871985.1. The sequence goes on along the minus strand of CALMPB010000437.1, from coordinate 2,252 downwards.
CCAGTCGAGATGATTGTCATAGTAGGAGCGCAGTTGCGTTGAGAGGCGGCGTCCACCCCTGGCCTCTGCGCCCGCTTCGTCACGCCGGACGCGCGGGGTCGTAGGAGAGCCAAAGCCTCGCTGCGCACTGATCTCGTCAATCTGAATGAGGCCATCGAGTGGGTTTCCCTCGACGGGGTCCAAACCCTCCGGAAGTGCCTGCATCTCAGCCAAGCCATCCTTGGGGTCTGCCAGTTTCCCAGGGTCCAAGAGGTAGGCCTTCACCTTGAAAAAGGACCGCACACGCCGATCAAGGAAGTCGACCAAATTTAGCGGCCAGAGTTCGAGCTGAGGCGGATCGCCTTTTCCCTCGGCAGCCTTGATTGCGGCAGCGGTGGTGTCAGCGGCTGTTGTCCTGGCTGCAATGTACTCCTGCTGGAATTTGATGGGCTCATCGGGCTCGTACCGCAGCCGCACGCCGAGGGGGCCGGACTTCCAATTCAGCGTCGGAAGGAGCTTTTGTACGTGGTGCATCTCGCCCTTTCCGACCTCTAGCCACACGTCTAACTGGGGCAGAAAATTCAGTAGGTTTGGTGTCGGAAGTGCTTCGTCCGACTTGATAGCTGCCTCCCAAGCTTCTCCCTCGGCGTTCAGCGCTTGCCAGTGGGCAAGAGAAAAATCGTTGATTGTAAAGTCACGTGAATCAACGAGGAAACGACGAAGTGCGTTCATCGCGGAAGTCTTACCGCTATTGTTCGCGCCAACGAACACAGTCTTCTCAGGCGCGAATGCGATCCGAGTAGCCACGAGTTTTCGGAAGTTTCCGATTTCGATTTGCGAGATATGCATGTTTCCCCCGCGCACATCCTAGTGTTGACGATTCGCGCAATCAACTAAATGCGGCAATCTGGGTGCGTTTGCAGGTGACAGTCCTGGTCTCCTCGATCGGCGGGAGGAGAGGACCGAACGCCGACGCGAGCACATAACCGAGTTGAACCGGCGCACGGCCGAGACCAAACTTCGCCTAAAACGCATTTATGAGAGCATCGAATCAGGTATGGCCGATCTGAACGACCCGACGTTAAAGGACCGCGTTGTCGCCCTTCGCACGCTGCGCGACCAAGCGCAGGTCGATTCCCGCGCGTACGCAGGCTAGCGCCCGACCGTGCGGGCGCAGCAGGATGCCTCCGAGCTATAGTTCCAAAATCGGCATATCACGCAAACGGCTTCGTGCTATACCGAGCCCCAGCCGCAAAATATGGGCAGCGAAATTATAAGCGGCGGGCCGCCATGGCAGAACACACCGAGCAAAAGCAGATTCTGGCGCATTTCACCGTTCAAGGAACGGACCATGCCGGCGCGCTCAACGTCGACGGGTCAAACACCAAGCTCGATATCTTTTCGGACGATTTCCTCCACCTGAAAGACGACGAGATGAACTGCGTGCGCGGCGTGTCGAAGGAGGGGGTGAGCATCTCCGCCATTTATTGCGTGCCGCTTACCATGTCAGGGAGCGCGAGCTATCACAAGAAACACAAGCACTACATGACACTTCAGCCCAACTACGTGGTGCTGGGCGCACATTATCTCGAACCCGAAGCCGACGTGATTACATCGATCTCATTTACGTTTACCGAGGCCAACCATCTCTTCTACGATCTCGGCAGATTCGGCCACATCATTCGCGAGCACCGGCTCTCCTTTGGCCAGTTGCGCGAGATCCTGCGCGGGGTAAAACGCGCGCCCAAGCATCGGCGCCGTGGTGGACGTCTTGAACTCTATTATCAGTGGGATCGCGGACCGATCATTGAAGCGCCTTGCAAAGCCGGGACCATCACCGTCTGGAATGCCACCAGCGGACGCTTCCCATCGTCAGATGGCCTTGAACTTCGAAACCGCGTCAAGGTCACCTGTCGTTTCACGACGCCCCTCAATCTTGAAGCGGCCCTGCGTGTGGTCTGGCAAATCATGTCACTCTTCGAGCTCGTGACGCAATCCTGTCAGAATGTCGAAGACATCACACTCGAGCACAAGGACGCGGGGGAATATACCCAACTGCGGTTGCACCTTATTCACCGCGAGCCGGAGAAAGTGCAGAGCGTCATGCCAACAGATACTCTTGTTAACGGTGGGCTGCATGAGGACGAGTTCAAGAAGGTCCTGACGCAATGGATGGATACGGCCGAACCGCGCCGCGCCGCGCGCCAGCGCTTCATTGAGGGCTTTCGCTGCAACCACCGCTACAGGACGGAACGCCTCATCGGTGCGGCTAA
>CALMPB010000436.1 GCA_937871985.1 uncultured Burkholderiaceae bacterium | reverse complement strand
TGCTACCGTGGAACTACCGGCCCGTTTGAGGTGACGCCATCACCGGACGCTTACGGTCGAAACGTCGAAGGCATCCGCGAACAGGCCAAAATCACCGATGGGATCGTCGGTAGCTTGGTCGAAAAGCCTCTTCTCGATCGAAGCGGTAGCGGAAATCGCTTCTAGTTCATCGATAACCGAGCCGAAGGGCCGATCGTTCAATATCCATCGGCGATAGCTCTCGAAAAGCTGATCGACCGACACGAGATCCGCGACCTTCATCGAAAGGTGATCGGTCAGCATCCAATCTAGACGCTGACGGGCTTGGCGACCGCGAGAGGCGGGTTGGTTCCAGAATGCACGGTCGAGAGGTAGCCAGTGCTTCTCGTAGAGGCTGTCGACGGTGAGCGAACCGGCGTCCTGTCCAAGCCCTTTTGCGCGCTGGAAGATGAAGTTGCGCATCAGATCGCCGGGGGTGAGGTCAACGCCACGGCTGTTGAGGGTCTCGAATATGGTTTGGGGATCGTCGCCACCTTCCAGCTCGATCGAGACTACCGCGAGGCCGTCCTTCATCGCCTCGAACAAGGTTTCGAACCTAAATTCGTCGAAGCTGCCATCGGTCACGACATGGCGCTCAATGGCATCCTTGAAATAGGCATAAGCCAAGATCGCGCGTCGAACGAAGCCGTCCTCGTTGACCGCTGGGGGCGTGATAGCGTCGATGTCTGCCAAGGGATCAATCATGCCGACGAACGCGCGACGATCGGTGCGGGACGGCCAGAGCTTGAACCGCTCGACCTCCTCTTGCGCCATAACCCCTTCGTTCAGAAGGTAAGGGCGCAGCTCGGCCGCCCATTTCGTAGATCGGGTTGCCGCGACATCGCGGAGCGCCGCGAGCAAAATTTGGAAGGTGGTGAGACGTTGCTGACCGTCGATAATCTCGAAAGCCTGCACCTCTTTGCCGAACGTCTTGATCTGGGCAATCACGATCGCACCGAGAAAGTGCGGTGTAACCGAGGCCCGGTCGGTTCTCAGGCGGTCAGCCGCGCGCTCAATATCCTCCCATAGCAGTTCGAGTTGTGGCTGCACCTTCCAGGCATATTGCCGCTGGTAGAGGGGGATCAGGTAGCGCTTCTTGCCGTCGAACAACTCGATAATCGAACGCGTGTATGGTCTCATGCTATTGCCCCCAACGCAGCCCCATGGGGCCACGTTAAGGTGCGTGCGACCATTTCGAAAGTAGATTGAAGCGCCCCCGCCCTACGAATTTGCGTTCATTCCGAATGTTCTGGCGGGTCAAAGATCAGGTATTTCCTCCCTTTCCGCGAGGGGATAGCCGGACCCTTCACGAGCACACCAAACAGCTTGCCCGCGAAAATGGTTGAGCTGGATGGGGATAGCCAACGTCAGCGCCGCGCCCCACGATAACCTCTATCGCACCCGCGGTTCGTGGAAGCCCGACCCGACAAGCGCTCGGATTCCATATCATAGGTAGGCGCTATCGATCCTCACCTTGAGGCCGTTTGGACCCGATGGCCATGCCGCGACTCTGCCCGACCCGGACCGGTTCATCAGGTAAAAACCCACGCCCTCTGCACACGTGGATTCGTCCTGCACCTCACGCAGCCACTGGACGATGCGGGGAAAGTGATGATTCTCGCCCACGTTGATGCGGCGCTTCCATTTCATGCCCGCAACGACCCGTGCAATAACGGGGCGAAGGAAGACGTCCAAATCAACGTCGACAGGCTCATCCGCCGCCCAGTCGAGCGCCTCGGCCCATATTGCCTCTTTGAACAACGATGGCGGCACGTCGTCGACGTCCGGAGGCAGCACGTCGTTAGGAGCGCTCAAGCTTTCTTCGATCAGGAACTTCAGCGCCCCATCATCCCGGGTTGCTGTCTTCAGTTTTTCACCGAGGTTCGTTCCACTTTGCGCCCTGATCGCGCCCGCGAATTGGCGCAGCGCCTCGCGGAATCTGTCCTTCGGGGAGCCCGATAGCTTACCCATTGGCTCCCCGGTCTCCTCCGCCCACACCTCACTCATTAGACGTGTGGCCGTGCTATATGCCCTAACGCATCCGTCAAAGAAGCTACGCTTCAGCTCAAAGTCGTCCATGCCCCCCCCCCGTTTCCGACCCTTGCCAGAGTTGATCCAGCTTAGAAAGCTCACGACTGACGAAGCGGGATCAGTGACATGCAGAGTTTGCTTTCGATATCTTCAACTTCGGCCTGCGCTAGAGCCTCATACATCGCTGCTCGTACCTGAAGTGGATAATTGCATGGGCCAATGATTATCCGATTTATCAGGGTTTTTGGCGACGTACCAATGATCCCAGCGGCTTCGTCATCGAATAGGCGTAGCTTTACGAGCGGTTGCGGTAAGCCGCGTACTGTCTCAATTCCGAATTCCAACCACGGAGATCCCCCTTCGTGTATCGGGGAATTAAATACACGCCATTCTCGCTCTTCCGAAAATCCTGGGTGCTTCGTACCTAGCGCAAAAATGCGAAAAGCATAAAATAGAATGTTTCGGATTCTCTCTGGATCAATGGAACGCAAATCCCCTTCTGCGGCGAGCAAGCGCTTCGCCCAGTTCTGAAACCAACCGGCAAAAACGGTTTGATCCGCATAGAAGACCGGCGCAGAATATGCTTTCATCGCGTCAGTCGCCGCGGTGAAAGCCGCGCTGTTTAGTACCAGCGCAACGCCTGCATTGCCACCGTAGGCACGCCACATCGAAAGCCGCCCGAGTTGATCTTCAACGTCATCGTGCTCAGACAATGAAGTCAGATAAGTATGTGTACGAAGCGATTCCGCGTGCCCATCAAATAGGCCTGCCAGTTCGTCGCGGAGCCCGACGCGGAGCCGTTCAAGCATCTCCTGCAATGCAGCGCCGCCGGGCGACGCCCATGCTTCATGCAAGCAACTAATCCCGTGGCTGATTTCCGAAAAGTCATTCATCACTGCGGCATTGCGCAACCATACCTTCCGGCCGGTGATGATTTGATAGGCCGCTTCCGCGGTCGTATAATGAACGAGCCGACCTCCGGCTAACTTGGCTCGTCTCTGAATCTGCTCCTCTCCAACGAGCGTATTCAGTTCGTCCTCGGTCATTCGCCTCCCCCTCGCAGGCAATCGCAATGCGACTGCACGGTTATCGTTCGGACCAAGCTTGGCCCTAACCTGTCTTTCGTAACTGCGATTATGCCAACGCGCCGTGCAAAAGATATCGGCAAGCGGATTTCGTCAACGCTCTCCCGTCCCTGCTGCCCGCCAGAGTTTCCAATCAAGCCTGCACAGCACCATCTTGCTTAAATCGTTACGATAGTGTATTATAATGTTGCGCCGCGTGAAAGCCGTGGCGTGGGGCTTGGAAACCCCGCAGTCTTGCTCGGTCGCCAGATTTGGGGGCCGGGTGGCATGCGCGCATGTCCAGCCGGTTCGCCGGTAAAGGCGCATGCGCCTGTGACTGCAGGTTTCCAACATCCGGCTTCGGCCGTCGCCCCGAGTGGACATACGGGCGGCGCAGGGAGCCAAGGCAAGCGCAGCCCAATCAGAGGGGGCATCATGCGCTTTGTCGTTGACCTATACCGCTACATCATAATCGGGCTTTGCGCCGCCGTACTCATCACGGCCGCGCTCGTCGTCATGGCTGCGTTCGATCATTCCGGGCCGCTCGGCAGCCAATTGACAGGCACCATCTTCCTTGCCGCCGTCGGCGCGCTTGCGCTGCTGGTTGTTAGCCTCGGCGGCGTGGCAATTCTCATTTCCATTCACGATCGGCATGCGGAAATCGCGGAGAACAGCGAGCGCATCGCCTACAGCCTCGAAGTGCTGGCCAACATTCGCGCAGGCGACGAGGAGGCGCAGGCGTGAAGCAGAAACCCAGCCACACGCTCATTGGCATGGCCTTCATCGCAGCATGCCTCATCTTTGCCGGGGTGCTTTACGCGATGATTCGTACACCGCCTGAGGCCCATGCCCAACAATCAGCAGATGCGACGGATAACGAATTGATGGCGGCGACGGATGCGTTGGATAACGCCGCTGCGACGCAAGCCACCCCTGCGGCTTCCCCCCAAGGCGACGGTCCTGCAATCGCCAGCGATGCCGAAATTCCTCCCGAAGACATATGCAACGCCCGGGTGCTTCGCGATGTTACGGCGCTGGAGCATCCTGAAACCAAGATGGTGGCCGGTTCAGTCTGGAACGACGTAACGCAGTTTTGGCGGAATCAGCGGACTGGTGAGACGCGCTTCTGCGCTCATGGCGATTATTGCTATCCCGCGCAGATCACTGTCGATGGCCAGACCGTCGACACGATCAAGCTAATCAACTGCGTTGTCCGGGACAGGGGCGGTCAAGCGGAAGCCGACGGCGATTATCTCTTCAGCGTCGAGCGACCCTAGCCGTTACGCCGACATTGCTCGGCACCGATTTGTCGCAACGCCAACGAGACAGACGCGATCTGGCGACGGCTGTCCTTCGCGTGCGGCCGATCCTGACAACCTGCTTTCAAGGAATCTCAGCATGTGGAAGCTATACTGTCTACCGGGGCGGGCGCTGGCCGAACTCGGCTACCTCTTTCCGGGCAAAGGGGAACTTTGGACGTCGCAACGTCGGCGCGAAAGCGGCTGCGCGATATTCATATTCGCAACCATTTTCTGGGCGATTTTCGGCATCTTCGCATTTCCGATGATCGTTGCGCTATCGGGTTCACATTCCGGGACACCAAGGCAAGCTTCAAAAAGGCCGCCCGCCGAGTTTCCGGTCTCGCCATCATCGGCACCTGATGCGGTGACCGGCGCTCCTGAAACCCGTATCCGGAAAGAAATCCCATCGGCGGCGGCACCCCGTGAATCTGCCGCGCCGCAGCCAGAAAGGGAGGTCAAACCGCGTGTGGTGTTCGCGCCGCCCAAGGAAGTCGTCCAGCCATTGCCGGCCGCAACGCCACCGGCCCCCGAGAACTGAGAGGCGGCAGACATGTCCAACACACCCCCCTTTACGATCGGCACGTTGTCGTTCGAACGATGCGACCTCGCAATGGCGCTGCCGCCCAAGGAGCGCGTCCGGCTGATCGCCACCGCCGTCGAAGCCTACCAGCCCGATCTTCTCGTGACGGCCGGCTATGCGGTGCACACGCGGCACCATTTGGACCAGGTTGTCGCGCTATTGGCTAACTCCATAAATCGCACGACGGTCATCACCGAGGTCCATTATGACGGAAAGCGCCGCCGCTCGCTCGGCCGGCAGCATGCCATGTGGGCGATCTTCCCGGATGGCGAGCTTCACCGCTTCGGCCGGCAGAGCTTCGCCACGATGGATGAGGCACGCGACCCCGATCACAAGGGGCTGGGGCGCTTTCGCCGCAACCTTGAGCGCCGCACGGTGCAACTCGATGACCGCACCGTGTTCGCGCTGTGTTGCGGCGAACTCAACATCGTCGGCGGGCGAAACAAGCCGGCCTTCATCGACCCGGAATGCGAAGCGGCGATCACGGCGGCCGATATCATCGTCAATCCCACCCATGACCGCATGGGCAACGCGGGCACGCTGCACGCCAAGCGCAGCCTGCTCTCCGCGCCTTTGGGCAGGAAGCACCCGCGCATCTACGTGTCCTGCTCGAACTGGAACACCGACACCGCCAACGGCGCGCAGGCGCCTTCGCCCACGCTGCATACGGTCTATGTCGATGGCGCGCCGATCGAAGGCGAGGAATATCAGGATGGCGCCTTCGGGCTGGTCTATCGCCACTGGGAAGTGCCGCCGCGCGGCGACGCCGGGTGAGCGCCATTTCCGCGCGATGATGCCGACATTTTGAGGCGCGCGCTTTCAGATACGCAAAGGGGGAGAATCCATGGAAAAGGAAATCGGCCAATTCCGGTCGAGCACGCGGCGCTGGCTGTTCGGCAGTTTCGCCGGCTGGTTGACATTGCTGTTATGCTTCGTGGCGATCGGCTTCGCGATCATTCTCGCACGGTGGTGGAAGAACATCGGCGCCAGATACGAACTGACCGATCAGCGGCTCATCATCAGGACCGGCATCGTCATGAAACGGACCGACGAGATCGAGCTTTACCGCGTCAAGGACGTGCGGGTTGATTATTCGCTGCTCAACCAGATGGTCGATATCGGCACGATCTCGCTTCGGTCGAGCGACGCGACGACTCGCGATGGCGTCTATGCGATGACTGATATCCCGCACGCCCGCGATATCCGCGAGCAGATCAGGACGCTGGTCGATCAGGCCCGCCAGCGCCGCCGCGTGCGCGAGTTCGACGTCGATTACGAGCATTGAGGAATGTGCCGTTCGTTCCCGATAGCATCTCATCCCGGTAGCAGCCCGGTATCTGTGCGCGGCATGATGCCCGCGCCGCTGCATCCCACAACCTGACCCTCATGGAACCGGCCAGTGCCTTTGCGCTGGCCGGCAAAGGACATTCGACATGGACGAATTGCAGATCGTCCGGGGCATGCTGCTCCGGGCTGGTGGAGACGTGCGCGCATCATCGCCGGTCGCGAAAACGATCATGGTTTGGGCGTCGCCGCATCATTCATGGCTTGGCATCGAGGATGGCGCGCGCGATCGCTGGGAGGCTTTGCTTCGCGCGGCACGACGTGATGCTCCGGCCAACGAGCCATTGCCGGCGGCGCTCGACATTGCGCGCCGTCTCGCGGCGGCGTTGGCGTTCGATGACTTCGACACGCGGTTCCTGATCCTTGCCGTGGCGAGCGTGCGCCTGTCGCGCGTGAGCGACCTGCTCGAAGCCGTCACCGGCGAAGGGGTCAGCCTGCCGGCCCTGCTCGGCGAGCTGGCCGGCGCGGAATCGCATGATGCTGCCCGCAGGGTGGGGCGCAGCGCGGCGGTTCGTCTCGGCCTCATCTCTTTCTGGTCGCGACGTATCAACGCCGTTTCGGTTCAGTTGGGCGACGCGCTGGAGCGTCTGCTGGATCGCGGGTTCGATGACGACGACGATCTTGTCGAACTGCTGATCGGCGGCCGCCAGACCGCGCGCCTGATGCTGGACGATTTCTCCCAACGCGAGGCGATCGGCTTCATGGTCCGGCTGCTGCGTGGCGCTACCCGCGACAAGGCCGCCGGGATCAATATCCTGATCCATGGCCCGCCCGGCGTCGGCAAGACCGAGCTGGCGCGAACGCTGGCCGCCGAAGCCGGCGCGACGCTCTATGGCGTGGGTGAAGCCGATGATGACGGCGACGAGCCGGAACGGCATGAGCGGGTCCAGTCGCTCCGTCTCGCGCAGCGCCTGCTCGGCCGCGCCAGCGACGCGATCCTGCTGTTCGATGAAATGGAAGACCTGATCGGCGACGCTCGTCCCTCGCCGGGGGACTGGATGGCGGCGCGCAGCGGCAGCAAGGTGTTCGTCAATCGCCTGCTCGAAACCAATACCGTTCCGGTGATCTGGACCACCAATGCGATCGGCAACATCGACAAGGCCATCCTGCGCCGGATGAGCTTCGTGCTGAAGATGGGATTGCCGTCGCGCGCGCAGGGCCGGCGGATGCTGATGCGCGTGGCTGCCGAGGAAGCCGTGACGCCCGGTCCGGCGTTGCAGCAGCTATTGGACGCGGCCCCCGAAACGACGACAATACTCCGCGTGGCCATGCACGCCGCGAAACTCGCTGGCGACGATGACGGCGGGGTTCTTCCCGCAACGGCGCTGGTGCGTGCGATGGGCGGAGAGGTTACAACCGTCCATGACGAACCGCTCGATCTCGATCTTTACGAATCCGATCCGCCGATCGCCCCGCTGCTCAGGCGCATCGTGGAAGCCAATGTGCTGGATATCTCCCTGCTGCTGACCGGGCCGCCGGGAACGGGGAAGAGCGCGCTCGCCCACCATCTCGCCCGGTTGCTCGATCTTCCGCTATTGGTGAAACGCGCCTCCGATCTGCTGTCGCCGTGGGTTGGCGGGACCGAAGCCGCCATCGCGGACGCTTTCGTCGAAGCGCGCCAACGGCATGCGGTGTTGTTGTTCGATGAGGTGGATTCGCTCCTGTTCGACCGCTTGACTGCGCAAACCCATTGGGAGGTGGGGCAGGTCAACGAACTGCTGACATGGCTCGATCGCCATCCGCTCCCGGTCATCGCCGCCACCAACCACGCGCACAAGCTGGACCCGGCAGCGCTGCGCCGGTTCGTGTTCAAGCTGGATTTGCGGCCGCTCGGGAAGGCACGGGCCGCTCGCGCGTTCGATGCCTTCTTCGGGTTGCCGGCTCCGACCGCATTGGCGGAGCTTCGGGAACTGACGCCGGGGGATTTCGCCGTTGTGAAGCGCCAGATGCGCTATCGGCCGGAATGCACCGCCGATACGATCGTGGAGGCGCTACGCATGGAGGTGGACGCCAAACCGGAAAAGGCTGGGCGCATCGGCTTTCAGTTCGAAGGCGGGCGGACAGCCGCGAGTAGGGGGTTTACGCTCACGTCCTCAACGGGCCGTTCCTGATTCTCTGGTCGCCGGAAGCCACGGTGGTTCGCCTAAAGCCGGATCAAAAGTGGGCACCAACGTGGGCACCGATCGTTAAAATCCGCCTATCATTTTGATATATAGGGATTTTTGGCGGAGACGGAGGGATTCGAACCCTCGATACGGTTTCCCGTATGACGCTTTA
>CALMPB010000435.1 GCA_937871985.1 uncultured Burkholderiaceae bacterium | reverse complement strand
ATCCGCCGGCGATCGCGCGGACCTTCCCACGCGAGCTCGCGGCACTGGTCGGCTACGCGCAGCATCGCCCGAATCTCGGCAATTACGAGGGGCAATGCCCGTCGATCCTGCTGCGGGATGACGTGCCCAGTCATATCGGCGCGATCGACGCGCTGCGGCCCGATCAGGAGGCAATGATCGCCGCCTACCTCGAAGATGGAGCAAGCAGGTCATGAGCCCGGCAAATGTCCTTGAGCCCACCTATGACGCTTTGCGCCGCCGGCTGCTCACGGGTGTCTGGTCCTCGGGCCGCCGGATCGAGGCCGGCCGGCTCGCCGAGGAGCTCGGCGTGAGCATGACCCCGGTGCGTGATGCGCTCTATCGCCTCGTTGGCGAGCGGCTGGTGCAGTCCATGCCGGGCGATGGTTTCCACGTTCCACTGCTGGTCGAGAGCGAGTTCCGGGCGTTGCTGGACTGGCACCACAAACTGCTGACCATGGCGCTGCGCGCGCATCGCGGCCCGTTTCCGGCGACTGAGGTGCCCCAGGGGCGTGACGGGATCAGCGAGCGCACCGCCCTGTTGTTTGGCGCGATCGCGTCGACCGCCAGCAACGTGGAATTGGACTGGGCGCTCAACAATGCCGCGGCGCGGCTCGGACCGTTCCGCCGTCACGAGGATCAGGCGCTCCCGGGTGTCGATGACGAACTTCGCGCGCTCGAGGAGCTTGCGCGCGGGGCACCACGTCCCGCGATAAATCGGGCGATCGATCATTATCATCACCGGCGGTCTGGCCGTGCCGCCGATCTTACCCGTCTGGCGCGCGATGGAGGCGCCGGCAGATGATCAGCTATCTTGATCAACCACCGGCGTGAGCCGCGAAGCCCTCGAATGTCAGCGCACGACGCGCTCCGCTATTCGTATGTGAGAACCCGAATCATGAGTAGGGCACCATACGTCGAACCGATGTGCGCCAAGGTCGTCGACCAAATGCGGTGCGAAAGCATGCTGCAATCTGAGCCACCTAAGATCAAGATTTCAGACGGTGAGATCGCAAACCGGTTAATCTTGAGGCCAAAGCCGCAATGGCAGGCAGAACCAGCAAGGTCAGCGCGGTCGATGAGACGAGGCCACCGATCACCACCGTCGCCAGTGGCCGTTGCACTTCCGCACCGGTACCGGTGGCAAGCGCCATCGGGACGAATCCGAGACTGGCGACGAGTGCGGTCATCAACACCGGCCGGACGCGCTCCATCGCGCCACCGATGATCGCCTCTTCCTCGCCCGCGCCATCCTCGCGGCGCTTGCGGATCGCGCTCATCATCACGAGGCCGTTGAGCACCGCAACGCCCGAAAGCGCGATGAACCCGACCGCGGCTGTGATCGAGAAAGGAATGCCGCGCAGGAGCAACGCGAATACCCCGCCAGCAAGCGCCATCGGCACCGCGCTGAACACGATCGCCGCCGAACCAAAGCCGCCCAGCGCCATGAAGAGAAGTGCGTAGATTGCGACGAAGCAGATCGGCACGACAATCATGAGCCTGAGGCGTGCGGATTGCAGGCTCTCGAACGTGCCGCCCCATGAGGTGTACATGCCCGGCGGCAGGTCGAGCTTCCCAATCTTGTCCTGCGCTTCCTCGACGAACCCGCCAAGATCGCGGCCGCGCACATTGACCTGCACGGTCACCATCCGCTTGCCGTTCTCGCGGCTAATCTGATTGAGCCCCTGGGTATAGCTGAACCGGGCGACCTCGCGCAGCGGGATCGAGCGCGCGATCTGGCCTTCGGCGGCGGAGAGCATCACCGGGATCGCGCCCAGTGTCTCAAGATCGTCGCGCTGCGCATCAGGCAGGCGGACCACCACCGCGAAACGGCGGTCGCCCTCGAACAACAGCCCCGCTTCGCGTCCGCCGAGCGCGGCGGCAACGGTGTTGGCCACCTCCTCGACCGACAGGCCGTAACGCGCCGCTGCCTGCCGATCGATCTTCACGTCGAACGTCGGCGCCCCCGAAGTCTGCTCGACGCTGACATCGCCGGCACCGGATATGCCGCGGAGGACCGCTGCGATCCGCTGCGCCTGCTGGCTCATCTGTTCGAGATCGTCGCCATGAAGCTTCACCGCGACATCGGCGCGGACGCCCGCGATCAGTTCGTTGAAGCGCATCTGGATCGGTTGCTGGATCTCGGTTCGATTGCCGATCAGCGGTTTCATCTTCGTCGCGACGCGCTTGAGGATATCCTCCTTGTTCCGCACCTCCGCCGGCCATTCCTTTTCCGGCTTGGGGATGACGTAGGTATCCGAGGCATTGGGCGGCATCGGGTCGGTGCCGAGATCGGCATTGCCATTCTTCGAGAAAACCAATGCCACCTCGGGCAGTGTTTTCAGCGCGTCCTCGATCCGCAGCTGCATCTGCGTCGACTGGTCGATCGACGTCGATGGGATGCGGAAGTTGGTGACGGTGATGTCCTTCTCGTCGAGCTGCGGCATAAACTCCTCGCCGAGCAGGCCAAAGCACAGCAGCGCCGCGACGAACACGCCCGCGCCGCCAGCGATGAACGGCAGGGGTTGCGCCACCGCCCGCCGGAGCGCCGGGGCGTATTTTTCCTTGAACCAGCGGATCGGCCTGACCTCGGTCTCGCTGACTTTCCCGCTGATCAGCAGCGCGATCATGGCGGGCACGAAGGTGAGCGACAGTACAAAGGCGGAGGCGAGCGCCAGCATCAGCGTGATCGCCATTGGTGCAAAGGTCTTCCCCTCGACACCCTGGAAGGTGAGCAAGGGTACGAAGACAAGGAAGATAATGAGCTGGCCGTAGACCGTCGGCCGCACCATTTCCTGCGCGGCAAGCGTCGTCTCCTCCATCCGCTCTTCCCAGGTGAGCAGGCGCCTCTCATGCTCCTGTCGTTCAGCGAGGCGCCGCAGCGCATTCTCGACGATGATCACCGCGCCGTCGACGATCAGCCCGAAATCGAGTGCGCCGAGGCTCATCAGATTGCCCGACACGCCGAGGCGATTCATCCCCGTCGCGGTCATCAGCATCGTGATCGGGATGACCGCGGCGGTGATCAACGCGGCGCGGATGTTGCCGAGCAGCAGTAACAGCACGACGATGACGAGCAACGCGCCTTCGATGAGGTTCTTCTCGACCGTCGCGATCGTCGCATTGACCAGCTTCGAGCGGTTGTAGACCGGTTCGGCGAACACATCGGCCGGCAGCGACTTGTTGATCTCAGTCAGTTTTTCCGCCGCGCTATTGGCGACGATGCGACTGTTGCTGCCGACGAGCATCAGCACGGTCGAGATCACCGCTTCCGATCCCATGCGGCTGCCAGAGCCGGTGCGGATCGCGCCGCCGATTACGACCTGGCCGACATCCTTGACCCGGACGGGGGTGCCGCCTCGCGTCGCGACGACCGCTTCCTCGATATCCTCGATCGATTTCAGCCGCGCATCGGCGCGCACCAGAAAGCTTTCGCCAGCGCGGCGGACATAGTTCGACCCCGCCGACAGATTGGCGCGTTCGAGCGCGTCGGCGAGTTCGGTGATCGACAGGCCATAAGTGGCGAGCGCGTTGAGATTGGGCTCGACCAGATATTGCTTCACATAGCCGCCGTTGGAATCGACCCCGGCCACACCTGCAACGGTGCGCATCTGCGGCCGGATGATCCAATCCTGCACGGTGCGTAGATAGGCGGCTCTGGCGAGCTCCGTGGTGAGGCGCTCGCGCTCGGGCGTGAGATAACTGCCGTCCGATTGCCAGCCGGGTGTGCCGTCCATGACCTTGACGCCCTTGCCATCAGGGTGACGAAAGGCGACCGAGTAGAAGAATATCTCGCCGAGGCCGGTGCTGAGCGGGGCCAGGTTGGGCTGGATGCCGGCGGGCAGGCTGTCCTTGGCCTGTTGCAGGCGCTCGGTCACCTGCTGGCGCGCGAAAAAGATATTGGTCTGGTCGGTGAAGACTGCGGTAACCTGGCTGAAGCCGTTGCGCGAGAAGGAGCGGGTCATCTCCAGCCCGGGGATACCGGCAAGCGCGGTTTCCACCGGAAAAGTGACCTGTTTCTCGATATCGACCGGACCCAGGGTCGGCGCGAAGGTGCTGATCTGCACCTGGCGGTTGGTGACATCGGGCACCGCGTCGATCGGCAGCTTGGTGATCTGCCATCCACCTATTGCGACAATGAGCAAGGTCAGGAAGGCGACTAGCCATCGCATCCTGACCGATAGCGAAAGGACGCGCGCGATCATTCGTCGCCTCCTTCGTTCTTCTCGAGCTCGGCCTTGAGCAGAAAGGCGTTGTCGGTCGCGATTTGCATGCCGGCAGCAAGGCCCGCGACGATCGCGACCAGTCCGCCCGACCGGCTGCCGATCTGGATGGTCTGCGCCTTGAAGCCGGTGCGCGTGCGGACGAACACGACGCTGCGATCGCCGAGCGTCTGGACCGCATCCTGCGGCACCATCACGCCGGTTCTGGCGCTGCCGCGACTGGCGAAGATTCGCGCCTGAATGAGCTGGCCCGGTGCAAGTGCCCCGTTGCCATTCGGCTCGATGACGACAGTAGCGGCGCGGGTGTTGATATCGATCACGCCCGTGCTCGACCGCACCCGACCTCCGATCGTGCGGCCATCGCTGGCGATCAGCTCGACCCGATCGCCGCTTTGGACGCGCGATGCGTCGGCGGCGGGCAGGCTCGCGGTGATCTGGAGCCGTTTGGGATCCGCGACGCGGAACAGCTCGGTCTCGGCCGCGACGAACTGGCCGAGATTAGCCTGCGCGGCGGTCACCCGCCCGGCGACCGGGCTGACGATCGCGACCGATCGACCATCGGCGGACAAGCGCACCGCGCCGGCGGCGGCATTGGCGCGGCGAGCATCGGCCTGAGCGACGGCGAGACTGGCTTCGGCGGCCTCGGCGTCGGCGCGTGCCGAAACGCCCTGCGCGAGCAGCGACCGCTCGCGGGCAACTTGCTTCGAGGCAAGCGATACGCGTGCGGCGGCGGCGGCGCGATCGGCGGCGATGGTCGAGGCGTCACGACTTTCGACCAGTGCGAGCGTCTCGCCGGCGCGGACCGGGTCGCCGATGCGCTTGAGGATGCGCGTGACCGTCCCCGGCGCGCGCGCGGTCAGCACGGCCTCGGCATCGGGTGTCGCCTCGACGGTGGCAGAGGCGAGGATCGCGGCATCAAGCTTGCCGGCAATCGCCGGTGCTACCGTGATCCTCGCGGCGCGGATCGCTTCGGCGTCGAGCTCCACAATATCCTTCTGGACGCCCTGTGGTGCCTTAGCTTCCGGTGCAGCGGGCGGGGCTTCGGTCAGCCGGGCAGCGCCGAAGCCAAGCCCGGCTGCGGTGATCAGCGCCAGTGCGGCCCCGGCATAGAGGCGGTTCTTGTCATTCATTGGACCGGCTCTCCGGTGATGGCCAGGCCCTGGAGGCTGGCAAGTTGAGCGCGCGCGTCGAGGCGGGCGGCAGCAGCGTCGGTTACGATAGCACGCGCGGCACCAAGTCCGTGGCGCGCAATCAGCAATTCGCTGAGCGGGGATTTGCCGGCCTCATAGGCGATGCGCGCGAGGCGATAGGTCTCCTGCGCGGTGGTCATGGTGCGCTCGGCGGCCTTGAACCTCGCGTCGGCAGCGTCGACCAGCGCCAGCGCGGTTTGCGCATTCGCCTCGGCGTCGAGTTTTGCCGTGGCGGCCCTGGCGTCGGCGCCGCGCAGGTCGGCCTGTGCGGCCGCGATGTTGCCCTTGTTGCGATCGAACAGGTTTAGAGGGAGCGAAATCCCAGCGACCAGCGCGGTCGCCCGATCCCCCTGTAACCGCCGTACGCCGAGCTGGCCGGTGATGTCCGGCGTCGCGCGTTTGCGTTCGGCGGTGACCCGTCTCGCCGCGGCATCCCGATCCGCAAGCGCGGCAAGCAGCCCGGCATTCTGCATCGGGTCGCTCGGCCCCGCGCCCCGGTGTGGGGTCATCCGGTCGAGCAAGGATTCCGATATGCCGGTGAAAGGGATCGCGACACCCGCCAGCGCGGACAGGCGCGCAAGCGTTGCAGTCCGCGTCGCGCGCGTTCCCTCAAGCGCCGCTTGTGCAGCATTGACCTCGGTCTCCGCCTGGAGAGTGCGAAGCCGGGTTTCCTTGCCGGCGTTGACCAATGCGCGCGCGAG
Organism: uncultured Burkholderiaceae bacterium; assembly: GCA_937871985.1. The sequence goes on along the minus strand of CALMPB010000435.1, from coordinate 2,465 downwards.
GCCGAGAACGGCTTCCGCTTCCTCGACTTCATCCTCTGCGATGCCGATGCGCCGTTCGGCCAGTTCGACTGCGCCATAAGCGAGTGCGAGTTCGTGCGCGAAGGCAATGCGCCCGGCGCGGCCGCGTAGCTGTGCTGCTGCGACCCCCGCTTCGGCGGCGGCGATCCGCGCCGATCTTTTGCCGCCGATTTCGATCGGCTGGTTGACCTGGAACGTCGTTTCCGTCCGGTCGAAGCCGTTGTAAGGCGATGATCCGGCGAGGTTTTCGCTATAGACGCTGACGGTCGGATTGGGGCGTGCATGTGCCTGTTCCGACAGGCCGCCTGCGCGGTCGATGTCGGCGTCGAGCGCTTTGACGCGCGGGGAATTCTGCGCCTGTTTCAACAAGCTGGTAAAGGATGGGGCCTGGTCCGCCCACGCCGGAGCGATGAGCGCTATGCCTGCGAGCCCGCCAAGCAGCGCCATAAGGCGCCGGCGGCCGGTAGAGCCGTTCATGATTTGCTATTCCTTGCACGAAGAAGCCTCTGCGCGCTTTTGTGCGCGTTGGAAGGATCAGCCGCGCGGTGGTCTCAACAGTGATGCCGGCTGGAGGCCAGGCAGGGAATCGGCGCCGTCGCGCGACCAGCTCGGTTCGGTCGCCGCGGCATAAACTGCCGTGCCGACTGCCGGGGGCAGGGCGAGTCCCTGCATAACCACATGCGCCGCGACGTGGATCGTATCATCGGGATCGGCGGTGCGATGGACATCCCGGGCCAACGGCGCTGAGATGTGCGCATGCGTACCCGAAGCCGTCTCGACGGGATCGTCATGGTGCGCAGCAGCGCCGTGCCAGGTCGACAGCGTATTTACGCCCACAAGCGCCATCAGTGCGAGCAGGGTGCCCAAAATCATGGCATGGGCGCGGCGGGCGTACACGCCGCGAAGCCTAAGCGAGGGTAGAGTCAACGGCAAGCCGAAGACGACCTCGGGCGCGCCGGCGCTATCCGGCCGTCGGTAAATCATGGCGTTCTGAAAGGTAGGTGCGGATATGCCGCTCATCGTCGATGAAGTGCCGGCCGTTCGCCGATCGCACCTCGACCGATGGCGGAACCGCCGCATTGTCGGCAAGTACGAGAACCGGAACGGACTGATGGTCTTCACCAACCAGGTCGACGATGGCCCTGCGCGGCCGTGGAAAATCCACGTATGTGACGTCGACTGCCGCACGCAGGCTCGGAAAGAAGCTGAGCAAACCTTCGACCGGCACCGAGTCTCCGCAATAGAATGGACCGATCCCGGCGTTGGTGAAGCCGGGTTTCATCAGGAACAATTGATCTTTCATCCGTACCTCCCACTCGCGATCAGAAAGATTTGCGCAGCCGCTGGTAACCCAGGACGACGCCGGTGATGCTGAAGATGAAGCCGAGCAGCAGCGGGATCAGCACCGCGATGTCGCGCAGCAGCTGATGCTCAACGAGACCCGGGACGTTGAAGCTGTGGAGCCCGTAATAGACCCAGGCATAGGCCTTTCGGCTGCCGTTCATGACCGTGAGCAAATGACCGTCCGTGCCGTCGATTGCGATATCGGGACGGTGGCCGGTCGGGTCGACGACGCGGAGCGCACCGGTGGGCCAGCCCTCGGCGTGGGCGTAGAAATCCGTGTCGGCGACGATGGCGGGCGTCGACGGTGGTGGTCCCGGCCACGCCGCGGCTACACCCTGCATCGCAAGATGTGCGAATGTGTCGTCGTTGAGAACCCCGCCCGATCCCGCATAACGCCGCGCCGGCCCGTGCGCGTTCCATGCGGTGATGACAGGGCTACCGCCAACAATTGTGAAGGTGATCTCTCGCGCGCCAGCCGTGCCCTTGATTGCGGCGGGGTCGATCATCGCCAACCCGGCGGTGAACGGACGGCCAGCATAGCGTTCAAGCTGTGCCGTCGACGCCGCGCCGCGTGAGAACAGGCGGCCGTGGTCCATCGACAGCCATCCGCTGACGATCCAGCTGAGCACGAAGAGGCTGGCGAACAGTCCGGTCAGATGATGCCAGCGCATCCATTTGAGCCGGAAGAAGGTGAGTGACGGCTTGCGCTGTCTGAGCGCGGTCAGCGTGCGGATCACGCCAAGGACGATTCCCGCGATCGCAACCAGCATCGCCACGAGCGACAGCCACCAGACGGTCTGGTCCCAGGCGGTGAAACTCGATCTGAGCGGCGTGAAATAGGCCCAATGCAGGACCGCGCCGACCCAGTTCCAGCCGCGGTCGGCGGTATCGGTGCGCTGGAGGAGTTCGCCCGTTCGCGCCGACATATAATAATGCGTGCCGGCCTCGTCTTGGGCACGGATCCGGAAAAAGGGACGATAGGGATCGAATTCATTGTGGACGATCCACTGATCGTAATCAGCCGGGGCATCGACTTGAGCGGTCGCTCCGATCTGGCGCCGCGCCGCCTCTTCGGCTTCAGTCGAGCTGAGCGGGGCGAGCCG
>CALMPB010000434.1 GCA_937871985.1 uncultured Burkholderiaceae bacterium | reverse complement strand
CAGGGCATATGCTGGAACAACCGACTGTCAGAACCCGCATGACAAACAGGCAAAGCCCATGAACGATAGACCGCTCAAATCCCCAGGCCCCGATCATCCCATCACCATGGAACGCAACCCGAACCGGGTCGTCATAAGCGTGGCCGGCAAAATCATCGCCGACACCCGGGAAGCCCTGACGCTGCGCGAGGCCTCGTACCCGGCGGTGCAGTACATTCCCCGCAACGATGTGGATATGTCGCTGCTGGAGCGCACCAGCCACAGCACATACTGCCCATACAAAGGCGACGCCAGCTATTACAGCATTCCGGCGGGCGGCGCCCGCTCGGACAACGCTGTATGGACGTACGAGGCGCCACCGCCATCGGTTGCGCAGATCAAGGGCTACCTGGCCTTCTACCCCGACCGCATCGACAGCCTGGAAGAACGGCCCATCGATTAAGCGGCCAAAATCAACGCCGCACCCAGTTCACCAGGGCAAGCCGCCAGGCCGACCATCTGGTCAAGGAAATGGCAATGAGCAAAGCCAGTCCATTGAAGAACTGCTCGATGTAGAAATCGGCGCCAAGCTGCTGCAAGCCATTGATGCCCGCCGCCAGCACATAAACGGCCAGTACGGTGCCTGGCGCGTTGAAGCGGCCGGGCCGGATGCTGGTGGCGCCCAGGAAAGCGGCGGCAAATGCGGGCAGCAGGAAATTGCCGCCGATATTCGGATTGGCCGAGCCCAGAATGCTGGTCGACAAAACACCGGCCAGCGCGGACAACAGCGAGGCCAGGACAAAACACTGAAAACTGATCCGGCGCACGTCGATGCCGGTCAAGGCGGCCGCCCGGACATTTCCCCCCGTTGCAAAAGCGCGCCGCCCCCATGTGGTGTATTCGAAAAGCAGCCACAGCAATGCCCCCACGAGCAGGACGTAGATCAGGGGCAGCGGCACGAAACCCAGGTCGGTTCGCCCCATGGCAAGAAACCACGACGGCAAGGCGCCGAAAATCGATTCGCCGTTCGTATACCACTGCGTGCATCCCTGAACGACGATGCCGGTGGCCAGCGTCGTAATGAACGCATTGAGCCCGCCATAGGCAACCAGCAGCCCATTCACGACGCCGATCAGCAGGCCCGCGGCCAGCGCGATGGCAACCGCGGAGGCCGGGCTCAGGCCGGCGTGCAATACCAGGCCGGCCGCCAAGGATTGGGCCAGCGCCATCTGAAAGCCGATGGACAAGTCGAATTGCCCGCAGATCAACGGGGGGATGGCCGCCAACGCCAGCAAGGCAAGCACGGCATTGGTCGAGGCGATCATGCGGGCGTTGCCGGCGCTAAGGTAGGTATCGGGGCGCAGCAGCGCGAACAAAACCACGACGCCGATCAGCACCAGCACCAATCCATAATTGGACATCCAGTTTTTCAACCACCAGGAAAAGCCGCTTTCAGCGGCCTGCCGCATTTCGGCGCGAGACGGGGTCGCCTTCGGCGCCGTATCGACGTTGCCCCGCTTGGCTTCGGCCTGAAATCCGAGGCTTGCGCTTTGGCGTGTGGTCATCTTCATCTTGGTATCTCCTTGTCATCCGCCTGCGCGCTTGTTCTTTGAGCGTCGACCGGCTTTAGCGCCTCGTAGACGAGCCGGGACTGGGTCAGGGCCGCGCCTTCCAGCAACGCAACCGGACTGCCGTTGGCCAGCACCAGCGCCCGATCGGCGAGCGATTCGATTTCCTCGAAATCGCTGGACGCCAGAATTACCGCCATGCCCCGCGCGGTCTCCCGCCGAAGCAGGTCGTACAGCTCGGCACGCGCGCCGATATCCACGCCCGCGGTCGGATCGATCATCAGCAACGCCCGGGGCGTGCTTTCCAGCGCTCTGGCGAACAAGACTTTTTGCTGATTGCCGCCCGACAGCATCCCTATTTGCAGCTCGCCGCAATCGGCCGGCTGTATTCCGAACCGCTGTATCAATTCGGCGCAGCGGCGCCGTTCCGCGGCAATGGATCCCACGCGCCCATGCTTGGCCAGCGCGAAAATATTTTCCCGGACGGTCAGCCCCGGAAAGACGCTGACCGCGCGCTCGCCGCTTATGACCTGATAGCCATGGACACGCAGCGCACCGGCATCGCCAAGCGGCAGCATCCGCCCATCCAGCTTGAACGAGCCGGCTTCCGGCTTGTCCACGCCCGCCAGCCAGTGCGCGGCGGCTTCATACCCCGACCCCACCAGCCCGGTAATGCCCAGTACCTCGCCACGGCCCACCTCGAAATCCAGCGGGCTGTTCAGGCCTTTGCCGAGCAAGCCCCGCAGCTGCACGCACGCCGCCCGGGCCATGGAGGCGGCGGGCTTGGCTCGGTGCTGCACGTCACGGCCTACGATCCAGCGAACGATTTGCGCATGATCCACTTGATCGAGCGCCGCGCTGGCCACCCGGCAGCCGTCGGCAAACACCGTGGCCCGGTCGCACAGGCCGAAGATTTCCTCGATGCGATGCGTCACGAAGACAACCGAAACGCCCTGCTCCCGGGTACGCCGGATCACACCATGCAGCCGCGTCGCCTCCGGCGCCGGCAGGCTTGCCGTCACCTCGTCGAGCACGATGATCCTGGCCTCGCCGGCCAATGCGCGGGCGATGGCCGTAATGACCTTCTCCGCCTGCGACAAATCACCGACCAGCCGGCAAGGATCGATGTCGGAGCCAAGCGCCCGCAAGCGTTCGGATACCGCCCGGCTGGTCGCCGGAAAGTCGATCAATCCGCCCTTGCGGGTGACGTAGCCCGTTTCGATCGCCACATTGTCGAGCACGCTCATGGCATCGACCAGGCCCAGATCCTGGTGAACGAACCGCAGTCCGAACAACGCGGCGTCGCGGGGCGTGGCAACCGCGGGCCAATCGCGCCCCGACACCCGGATCTCGCCTTCGTCGGGCCGCAACAGGCCGGCCAGCACTTTGATCAGGGTGGATTTTCCGGCGCCGTTCTCGCCAAGCAGGGCATGGATTTCGCATTGGCCCAACTCGAAATCAGCGCCGGCCAGCGCAACGGCCGAGCCATAGCGTTTCTTGAGGCCGCGAACCTGCAAGGCCCACGGCGTATCGGCCATCACTGCCTGCCCCACAGCTTTTCATAGTCGGCCCTGAAGTCGACGTCGCCGAGCCAGCCCTTCGTGGCGGGAGCGTTGCTGCGGTCGATCAGGCGGAACGCCACGGGAATGTTCGCGGGTTTGGCATTGCCGAACGCACGATTCATTTCGTCGATGGCCTGCCACCCCATCCACTCCGCCGGATTGGCTATCGTCATGGCCTGGGTGCCGGCACGAATGGCCTGTATGGCCTGGGGATCGCCTTCGTAGCCGGCTACCTTGACCTTGCCGCTCCTGCCGGCCTGGCGCACGCCTTCGGTCACGAAGAAGGCATTGGAATCGAAAGGCGCCACAATGTAGTCCGCCTTGGCCTTGCGCATCAGCTCCGCCGCCACAGCGCCCGGCAGGCGCTGCGCCATGGTGCCGATGGTGGACTCGATGCTGCCCACGATCTTGCAATGGGCGCACTGGGCGATCTCGGCCTTGAATCCGGCCACCCTCTCGTTCAACTCCGGAAACTCCTTGTCCTCAACGATGAGGATATTGGCATTCCCCCCGGAATCGGCCGCCACCCATTTCGCCATCAGGACGCCCTGCGCCCTATGATCGGGCCGCACGTAGGCGAAGACCGGACTGTTGGCATCGGGCGGCGGGTTGAAGATGGATACGACCGGAATCTTCGCGGCAGCGGCACGGGCCAGCCCGTCTCCCACCAGCATGGGGGGCACCGCATCGATGATGATGCCGCTTGCACCGGCGGCAATGGCGGACTGTATTGCACCATTCCAGGTGCCGGGGTCGCCCTTGCCGTCGATGACGCGGATTGTCCAGCCGAGCTTTTCACCGGCTTCCTTGGCGCCGTTGGCGGCCCGCACGCAGCCTATGCCCTGGGACGTGCAGGTGACGACATAGATCGTCTTGCCCTTGGCCGGGGCGGGCGCGGCAGGTGGCGCCTGCCACTGAGCCAC
>CALMPB010000433.1 GCA_937871985.1 uncultured Burkholderiaceae bacterium | reverse complement strand
GGGCCGCGCGCATTGTCGCCGCCGCCGATGACGGCCATGACGATGATGTTGATCGAGATCATGGCGTCGAAGGCCTGGCTGGCCTCGAAGTAGGTGGAGCGCAAGGCCATGACGCCGCCGACCATGCCGGGAATGATGGCCGACAAGATATAGGCTGCGAGTTTGTAGCGGGCAATGGGCACTCCCAGGGTTTCGGCGGCCTCTTCGTTTTCACGCAGCGAACGCAGGCCGTGACCGAAGCGCGAGCGGTGTACGGCTTCGAGCAGCAAGGTTGATGCAACTGCCAGGCCCAGCATGATCCAGTAGATCTCGGTGATGTCCGGCGTCGCGAACAGCAGCCGGCTGGAAATACCCAGCGATGCCTCCACCGCCAGCAGCACATACTTGACGAGTTCCGCCAGTCCGAAAGTGAGAATGACGAAGTAGGGCCCGCGCACGCGCAGAACCGGCAGCCCAACCAGGGCCGCGAAAACGGCGCTGGCCAGTCCGCTGGCCGCGATGGCCAGCCACAGCGGAACCTGCTGCCAGGTCACGACGACGATGTAACTGCCCAGGCCGTAGAAGACGACATGGCCAAGGGATATGTAGCCAGTCATCTTCGACAGGATGGACCAGCTTTGCGTAAGGGCCAGCCACATCAGGAACGACAGGCCTACGCCAGTGAAATAGTCTTGCCCGAAAAAAGGCAGAGCCACGAAGATGGCGGCCAGGCCCGCCCACAGAATCTTGTCGCTGCGGGTAGTGTCGGTCATTTTCGGAGCCACTTATGGAAAAGGCCTTTGGGCAGCAGGATCAGGGAGAGTACGAATACGCCGTAAAGCAGAATGGATCGCATATTTGGCGACGTCAGCGCGACCCCATAGGTTTCGATGGCGCCCAGGATCATGGCGGCAGCAAAGCCTCCGGCGATGTTCCCCAGTCCGCCCAGAATGACCACAATGAAGGCGGCGATGGTCAGTGAAAATCCCATGAAGGGGGAAAATTGCTCCATCATGCTGATCAATACGCCGGCGACCCCGGCCGCGCCGAAGCCGATGGCCAGGCTGATGAGATGCACGCGCTCTACGTCGACCCCCACGATGCGGGCGGCGTCGGTGCGTTCGATGACCGCCCGCAGGGCCAGGCCGAAGATGTTCCAGCGCAGGAAGGCGGCAATGGCCAGGCACAGGACAAGGGCCACGCCCAGAGCCAGTATCCGGTTTCCCGTCATTGCCAGGTCTGAAAAGCGGTAAACGTGATCCAGGTACTGGTAGGCTCGCGGTGTGGCGGTCTGCAGCGAGACAACCAGGTTCTGGATGAGCAGTGAAAGGCCGAAGAACAGCAACAGCGATCGCGCCTCGAGCCGGGCGGCGTCGCCGGGGCGGCCCAGCATTTTCTTCAGCAGCAGCTTGTACAGGACGGCGCCGAGCAGGGCGCAGAATGCCGCGACGACGAACATCGATACGATGGGAGACAGCCCCAGGCTGGTGAACAGCCAGTAGGCGCCATAGGCCCCGATCATGACGATGTCGCCATGCGCCACATTCAGCAGGCGCATGGTTCCGTAGACCATGTTCAGGCCTACGGCCACGATGGCATAGACGGCGCCGGTAAGCAGCGCAGCAAAAAGAATCTGGCTGGATGACACGACTTCAAGGAAACTCATTCACGGCTCCCGGCGGCGGTTCCTGGAGGTTAAGGGCGAGCCTTGGGCTGGAATTGGCTGGTCGCGATGGATTCGGGCCAAACGAGCTGCAGTTTGCCGTTCTGGATCTGCAGGAAGGCCGTGGGTGTGATGACGTTTTCCACGCCTTCGAACTTGACCTTGCCGTCTATGGTGTCGAAGGTGTCGGTCGAAATGGCCTGGCGCAGTTTTTCTTTATCCAGCCCCGCCTTGGCAACCGCTTGTTCCAGGATCTGGAGCGACATATAGGTCAGCGGCGCATTCAAATAATCGGGCTCGTATTTGTAGCGCGCCACGTAGTTGTCGTAGAAGGCCTTGGCGCCTTTCCATTCGGGCCGGTCCGGCGACCAGTGGCCCAGGGTGACCGTGCCATCGGCGGCCTTGCCGACAGCCTGGCGGAATGCGGCGGTGGACGGCCCGACCGCGATGAACTGGAATGGGCTGGCAATGCCGATTTCGTTGGCCTGCTTTTCGAACAGGATCGAGTCGGAAGGGTAGGACAGAACCAGGACGGCATCGGGATTGGCATTTTTTACCTGCGTCACGATGGACGTCATGTCCTTGATGCTGGGCGGGTATTCGGTTTCGTAGTTGACGGTAATGCCGGCTTTTTTAAGCTGGGGATCCAGGAAATTCTTGATCTCTTTGGTGAACGGCAGGATGTTCGAAATGACCGCCGCCGTCTTCACATTGTTCTTTTTCATCATCTCGGTCAGGGCGACCGCCATCTTGTCGGGGACGGCCGATGTCGGAAACCAGATGTAATGCGCATGCATCTGCCGCACCGCGACCGAGGCGGCCGTGTTGCCCACCACCGGGAACTTGTATTTTTCAAGAACCGGCGCCAGCGATATCTGGAACGGAGTTCCCCAGGGCGCGAGCAGCAAATCGACCTTGTCGTTGGTAATGAGCTTTTCGTAGATGCGCACCGACTGATCGGGTTTGGACTGGTTGTCGTACTCCACGAATTCGACGGGCCGCTTCTTGCCCGCCACATCCAGCCCGCCTCGGGCGTTGATCTCGTCTTTCCACATCTGGTACACGTTTTGCTGCTCTTGCGCCGCGATGGCGAACGGCCCCGTATTCGACATCGAATAGCCGATTCGCACTGGCGGTTCTTGCGCGAGAACCGGCGCGCACATGCCTGTCATGATCGAACAAGCCAGGGCAGCCTTTATGAAGAAGCGTCGAGTTTTCATTGCAGACTCCGTAAGTGGGTGGTTAGGGTTTCAATCAACAACGGTCAGGGCCTGTGCGAGGCTTCAGTGTCGGCAAGGTCCCGAGGAACAACAAGGGTTGAGGAATGGGAACGGCGTTTATCCGGCCGCCGAACTCATCCAGTCGTCGAGGCGGCTTGGCCAGATGCCGCCGACCTCGCCGGCGGCATAGCTTGCCGTGAAGTGGTTGCAGCCGGGCAGTTCCAGGGTCTGGACATCCGTTCCCGTCTGCCGCAATGCATCGGCCATTTGCCCCGCCTGGCGTATGAGGTGCGGAAAATCGTTCTCGCCATAGGTGATCAGGAACGGGCAGGTGCGCGTGGTCAATTGCAAAAGCGGCGATGCCGAAGCCTCGTTGCCCAGCTCCGGGGCGCCCAGGAACCGGGG
>CALMPB010000432.1 GCA_937871985.1 uncultured Burkholderiaceae bacterium | reverse complement strand
AAAGCGTGTATACGTGAATAGCGTATCGGGGGTTCGAATCCCCCCTTGTCCGCCAATTATCTGTGTATAGCCATATACAACAATGTAGAAAGCCCGCATGTTTACTAGCATAGCGGGCTTTTTTATGTCTACAGTCGTATAGAGCAGTGTATGGACATACAGCATTGTGTGGGGGTGTATTTGGGGGCTATTTCATCGCACAACACTGATCCCCCAGATTTCGCCTAAGCTCAATGAAATAGCGGCTTGTCAGCCATTGCTGGCCTTTTACAAGAAGGGCTGATGGAGTGGGGCTGTCGTTGCATGTTATACGTAGCGAAACTTTTGGGTTTCGGCGGCTCCTTGACCGTGGCTGCTGCGCTGGCACGATTCAGTTCTGTGCTTGGCAAGGTCGTTTCGCGCAGCCGCCGCTGTATCAGCGTATAGGCCATGGCTGGACTGTTGACGGGATGGGTGACTCCTCCTAGCGCCGATGCGGGCGCCATAGATGTAGCCACGTCGCAGACTGGGCTGAGGTTTATCGATAATGACCACGTATTCATAAAATGTTGGACGCGTATGCTCTATCAGGCCATAGTGCTTTTCAAGGTGTGTACCTTATGCGCTTACGAATAAAAGTCTAGTTCCTGATTCGGAGCCCGAGCTGCGTTGCATTGAACGTAATAGAGGGACGGAGGACGAATGATGGAAAAACGTGGATTCAGCACATACGAGGCTTAACAATATCTAGGCGTGACACGGCGGTTTTTTTGATACTTGTTTGCGTCCGATGCTCAAAGATAAAGGTATTGGGGCGGGAACGTCCATCATTTATGAGCAGATGGATCTAGACGTTGCCTGGGATGCCTATAAAGAGGGAGGGCGGATCGTCAAGCATGGTGAGTGGAAAGGAAAACAGCCGGTGCGGAATGTGAAGAAGCAGACGCGTTCGAACGGAGCCACTGTCGTTCAAGTTTTCTCGGTTTCCTCTACCGTAGCAGGTCACAGGTTTGAGGATGTGGTAGCAAAGATTCTCGGTAAGGATAGGCGCTGACTTGTAGAAAGCTACAGGGTTGGACGAGCGGCCGGGCGTGGTCGTTTCCGCATCGACCACAGCTTGCTGCTCTTGCAGTTTTTTTATGCTTTCGTTGTGTCAAGTGCTTTTGATCGGAAAACGGCTATCTTTCTTCTGTTGTGGTAGCACTAATGCTTGTTGTTCCGTTGTAAAGTAATTACAAAATGTTTGGGTTAAAAGGGGGCCATTTGATCTGCCTCTCCCCAAAGTCAATTGATGGCGGGAAAAGCGTTACAAGGTATTTAGCGTGGTGGGCAAGCATCCGGATTGCTATGGATTGAAAGTGCTGAAGTTCGTCTGGAAATGATACTGCGGCAAGCTTCAGCACTTTCTCAGTGGGAAAGCCTAGGTGACGACGACATGAACGGCCAGGTATATGTGGCGGCGCCTTTTGGCCCACCTTTGTTCGAAGAGGCAGCAGCCGTCTGGCTAGGACGGCTGCTGGACTCGTTACACAGGTACGATCAGGGGAAATGCCCGCTTACCGCACTGTTTGGCCCACAAACGCTGACCGTTTTTTAGCGTAATGTAGGGACGGAAGATCACTTTCATCCCGTCAGGGATCGGAAAGTTGAAGCTTAGTTGCTTGCTCAACCATATCACCTCCTTTCAGGCGAAGGATTGCCCAGTGGTGTGACACAGTGCTACACTATTCGTTGCCAAACGGTAGTTAGCTACTATGTACACCGTCTCGCTACGTCACCTGTCGTAGCGTGCCGGGTGGAAGAGAGGATCACAATTGCCGTTGTGAATCCTCTTTTTCATTTTATGGCAATGAAGTTCTGCATATGCTCTCCTTAGATCAGGCTCAATTCAAGTTGTTGGCAAGTGCTGATTCGGAGCTTGGCCAAGACTAAATCAGAAAAAGTGTCCGCCTGCCATTCTGCGTCCTCGATCATGGAAGGAGCAGCACTTTTTTCGTTGTGCAGGGTGACTTGATGGGCGAGCATGAGATGGCCAATCTCATGAAAGAGCGTTGAGAGTGCACCCGCATCCCCATCGCAAGCAGCTAGAAAAGTCGACTGGGGGATACGAATGGTTAGTGTCGACGGATCGCAGTGCCCTTCAGTAGCAAAGCACCAGTCCTCATCAGCGACGGGGTCAATGCCGATGTTGTAGCTACTAAGGGCATCTGCAAATTTGGCCATTTCCAGCTCACGCCTAGGTGTAAGCTGGAAAATAGCGCAAAATTCGTTGACTACTGACTTGATGGTATTGAACGGCAAGGGGGCCACGCGGTTGCCTCGCATTTGGTATTGATTATCGCTTTCTTGCATATGCTGTCATCCGATTTTTTTCTGATTGATACGATCAAGCAGTTCCGCAACTATTTTGAGTTCTTCTGGGGTGAATGGTGACTTTGCAAAGCCAGCCACCAGCATTTGTTGTTGTAGTGGCAGGCCATCGATGGGGACGGATTGATTTGCTACGTCAGCCAGGCTTTCTAGGTCTTCGATGTGATATTTGCGAGCCGCAAAAAAAGCGTTGATTTTTTCTACCCAATCTTTCGAAATTTTCTTGCGACCCGTTTCCATGCCGCTGAGGAAGGATACGGATGTACCGATGGCGGTTGCCATCGTGATCAGGGTTTCCCCAAGATCAGTCCTTCCTTTTCTTACAGCTTTGCCGAATGCGTTGAGGGCCATGTCTTTCTCCTGTGATGCGGGCCATGAAGCCACGCTGATGTAATTATGCCTAAAGGAGTGGAAAAATTCAACCTAATTGGTAAAATTTATGCCTGCAACACTATAGTACTGAGCAATCATTCTGCCGTTGCTTTGGTGTCTACGGGGGACTGCGTTTGTGTCTGGTGGGTTTGTCGCATGTCGATCTACCAGACATCTATCTCTCGGCCGTGCTGAGCGGCCATGGTTTTCTTCAGGCTATGGCTGAGCCTTTTCACCATAGCATTACATAAGAGGGTGTCATACTCGAAGACGTCGGACACCTGCTTCAGCAGCCAGACACTACAAGCGAGATGACCGCCAAGAGACGGTATTTTTTTGCCCTACGCTAGCGTGTCCATGGGCGGTGGTAGGCCGGCAATTCAGGCGAAGAAACGGGGAATTGCCCTTGATATTAGATGGAGAAAATCCGGCCAACCTCAGCGGGCGGCGCGCAAAAAACTAATGCGGCGCGCGAAAAGTAGTAGCGGCGCGCAATAATCAAGGGTATTGTTTGGAACAAAGGAGAGCACATGTTCAATAGTACACATCGTGATGAGGTTTTCGTAGCTGGCGGACAGCCTACGTTGACTTATGTTCAACGCGAGGAAGATCATCTCGAGCGTAGCTTTGCACGCGCTGTTGCGACGCCAAACCAGATAGTCTCGTTATCGGGGCCAACAAAGACCGGAAAAACGGTTTTGTGTAGACACGTCCTTGGCGATAGGGAATATGTATGGATCGATGGTGGCCAAGTCGCAAACGGCGACGAGTTTTGGTCTAAGGTCGCAGGTGAGTTAAACATACCATTGGAGAGCCAAATATCCCGCGGTGGGCAAAGCACAATTGGTATCCAAGGCTCGCTCCCTTTTATCACTACCGCGAGCGGCTCAAAGCTGTCCTCATCTATGACGACCGAAAGAAGTCGAATTGATTCGATGGCAGACGCAATGTCATTGATGTTGCAATCTAAGATGATACTTGTAATAGATGACTTTCATTACTTAGATGAAAATGTTCGTCGCACCATAATGCGTAATGTGAAGGGAGCTGTCTTTGGCGGGCTCAAAGTTATCTTGCTGTCAGTGTCTCACAGGGTATTCGATGCTATAAAGGCCGAATCCGAACTCACTGGGCGCTTTACCGCTATCACTTTGCCCCATTGGAATAAGGATGATCTTGCACAGATCCCTAGACTTGGTTTTAAGGCTCTAAAAATTGATCAAGAGGACGACTTTATCAACAAACTTTGTAATGAAGCGCAAGAAAGTCCATTTCTAATGCAAAAATTTTGTTGGGAAATATGTTTCGACAATGGCATAGAGAAGGCGCCGGCAATAGGGAAAAACGATATCGCGACTGACTATTCTTTAGGTGACATGCTCAAGCGTGTTTCGAACGATGCCGGCTTGCCTATCTATCAGAAGCTGTCGGCTGGCCCGCAAATTCGGAAAGCCAGAGCAAAAAGACCTTTAAAAGATGGTGGTGTTGCTGACATCTATCAAGCGATCCTGCTTGCACTGGCTGCCACGGGTCCAAAATCGGTAATCCCATATGACGAGTTACGTCAGGAGCTAAATAATCTGTTGCTAGAGCAGGTGCCCCAGAAACATGAAATTACGTCAGCACTTAAGCATCTCGCGGTTTTAGCTCGAGAGTTTGGTAAGGGTGCTGCAATTGATTGGAATGAGGATACAAGGGAGGTCAATCTCGTAGACCCCTATCTGCGTTTTTATCTTAGGTGGCAGGTGCGAAAACAGGTCTAATACGGCAACGGCTCTAATGAACGAGCGTAAGCAGGTCTAGCGTGGCATGTCTGGGGGTATTTTTGGGGGTATGTTGATAAAGGAAAAATCAATAATCAAGTATTGGTGCGGGCTACGAGCCAAAGTTCGAATCCCCCCCTTGTCCGCCAGGAATTAGTCCAAAGCAGTCTGCTTTTATCCGTATCAGATTGAAAGCCCGCATGCTCCCTTGCATTGTGGGCTTTTTTGCGTCTAGCGGCGCAGCTCCGCCACCTTGATTGCGCGCGCTGAAC
>CALMPB010000431.1 GCA_937871985.1 uncultured Burkholderiaceae bacterium | reverse complement strand
GCTGCAGAAGGCGTATCTGGGCCTGTAGTCTCAAGACTGCGGCACCAGAACCGGCGGGTCACGGCACAGCGCCGGGTACATCTGCCTGGAGACCGGCCTCTACAGCTTTGCGCTATTCTTTTCCCGCTCTAGAAGAAGCTCAACCCTACGCCGAATGCGAACGGCAGCGGCATCTCCAGCCAATAAAACCGGCTTCAAAGACCAGAAATCCACACCGCCCATCATTTCTTGCTGACATTCAAGAATGGGCTTATCTTCATTGGTAAACGCGCTCGCGAATCCCACAGCTATCTGACGGGTCAAGACTTCATCATCGCAACGATAATCACGTGCGTTGCCCCAGAAATAGTGATTACTGATCTCGGTTTCCGGTGTTATGAGATGCAAACTATGCGCCACCTTACCTTCGGAACGTGGCGCTCCGGGCTCGGCCATTCCCATTACCAGATCAAAGTTTGACGCACAGTACCAACGTGTGTCGATCCAGCTATCGGCCAATCTATCCTTGAAGCCGCGGGAAGAAGCACTTAGCGGCGCCTGATAATCATTCGGCATCCAACGCATTACATCAATATACGAGTCGTGTTCAATGATTTGCGTTTGAACGCGCGCCAGCGCCTCCGAACCCAGAGTGTCCGCATGCAAATAGTTGGTATGCGAGAGATCCAGAATATTATCCAACATCAACATATAGCTTGACCCGCCATGGATGTATCCATGAACTGTCGCATGACAGCCATCGGTCATGCATGTAAAGTCTGGAATCAAAGAGTCATCCGCAGCCTCAACATCCCCCAGCCAAATCCAAAGAATACTGTAACGCTCCACCAATGGGTACTTTCTAAGTCGAGCAGCTTTCGGGATCACATCGCTATTGGGATTCAGAACACATGCGCCCGACGAGTCAAAACGCAAACCGTGATAAGCACATTCAACAACGTCGCCATGGCGCTTACCCAAATGCAGCGCAACAAAACGATGGGGGCAACGATCAGACAACGCAACGGCGACGCCGTTATCCTGACGATACAACAGCACATGCTCGCCAAGTATCTTTCTAGCAAAAAGCTGATCTTCGACCTCGTCGCTCCATGCCGCCACATACCATGCATTTTTTATGAAACTCATTGTGTGCTCCACATATCTTCGCCCAGCTCCGATCCAGTCACACCAAAGCACTTAGGGGGCTTGCACTGGCCCCTTACTTCATCAACTGCCAATGCCCGTCGTGTACCGTTACAAGAACACGAGAACTCTTCTCGTCTACGCCAGACCGATCAAGTGGAGACATGATGCGAACCGCTTGCGTAGTCACCAATCCTTTAATCGATTCCATGCTGTCTCGCAAAGCTTGACGAAACTCCACTGTTCCTGGCTTGCCCTTCTTAAGCGCCTCAGGTACGGCGTGCGCAACGAGAAGATAGGCATCGTAGGCGTATGCAGCCCATACGTCACGCTTACCGACCCCATACTTAGCTTCATAAGCCTTGATGAACGGGAGCGATACAGCTTTGGTCGGCTGGCTATCAGGAAGCTGATCCGCCACCACCATAGGCCCCGTCGGCGCAATGGCACCTTCGATGGCCTTGCCACCCAACCGGAGAAAATCTTTGGTGATCACACCATGCGTGTGATAGATCGGCCCTTTGAAGCCACGCTCTACAAGCGTCACATTCGGCAACACCGCTGGATTGCCGGCAGCGCCGATAACAACCGCATCGGGCTTGCTCGCCAATACCTTCAGGACTTGTCCCGACACACTGCTATCGGTCCGGGCATAGCGCTCATTGGCAACAATCGTCATACCCGCATCCTGCGCCTGACTTGCGAAACCCTCATAAGCTTGGTCACCCCACGAATCTGAAAACCCGATATACGCAATACGCTTGACCTTACGCTTAACCATATCTTGTACAACGGCACTCATCATGACGCGCGTCGGCTGCGCCACAGAAAAAAGCCAAGGGTTCTTCGCTGCTACACCGGTAATCGGCGAAAGGCCAATTTGAGGTGTCTTCGTCTCTGCCGCGACTTCGGAAATAGCCGTTATAGTGGGAACGCTGATCGAACCTATCAATACATCGGCCTTGTCTTCTGCTGTTAACTTACGCGCGTCCTTCACCGCCTTTGTAGGGTCGGTACCATCGTCCATAATGACGAATTTGATTTTTTCGCCTGCAATCGTATCCGGCAAAATTGCAAATACGCTTTTAGCTGAAATACCGATCGATGCGCTCGGCCCAGTTTCTCCAAGAATGACTCCCACCGTAACATCGGCGAATGCAGAGAAACTGAATGTCATGGCACACGCAATAATGAGGCTATTCAATTTGATGTTCATATTTGTCTCCATTTTTTAGAATTAAGTATTACTAGACGCTAATTGCTTCTGCTCTTCGGCAGTCTCTTCTTTGGCCAAGCGCGCCAATATGCGGCGAGCGGCCACTACGCCCCGATCTTGTGCTATCAGGACCTCTTCACGATCAGGCACCAAATCCCACATCCGCTGCTGGGCGGTAATAATCGCCATATCCTGCGCATGGACGCGTTCATTACCTTCATAAATCTGTTGAGTCAGTACGTCGTCGTCAATGCGAAAATTACGCGACACACGGACCCAGTAATGATGAGAATGATCTGTTTCGGGTGTAATGTAGTGATTAATGCGTTGATCCAACGTCTGCTGATCATCCGCATTACGGAAGAGAATGAACGTATAGCAAGGTGGATACCATTCCGAAATGGACGTGCGCTCTATCAGTCCCGGAAAATTCGCCCAGCTCTGCACTACAGGCGATGGACTCGCGTTCTTGATGATGCGAGTATTACGCACGCAATCGTCCTCGACCTCCATGACCAATGGATCTTCCTTCATCACCGCGGCATCAAAGCCAATAGTGTCGGCATGCAAAAAAGCGACATGGCCAAGATCCAGCAAATTCTCGGTCGTCAGGACATGGCTGGCCGGAACATGGTAAGCATGCACGGTCCGAGAATTCCAGGCGGGATCATCGACCCAGGGCGCCCTCGGAATCAATCGTTCATCCACCTTCGAGGTATTGCCCATCCATACCCAAACGGCGCCATCACGCTCAACTGAAGGGTAGCTTTTGATATGCGATTTCGAAGGGATTTTTTCCTGACAGGGGATATTTACACATTGCCCTTGCGGATCAAATTCAATACCATGGTATGGGCACTGGATTCTGTCCCCAATCAAACGACCATCCGACAATGGCGCGCGACGATGGGAACATAGATCCGACAAAACGACGGGTTCGCCGGACAAACGCCGATACATCACCAACGGCTCCTTACAGACGATCCGTGCGAGGGGTTCTCTCGACACTTCCTCCGACATCGCAGCGACATACCAGCAGTCCTTAAGGACTCCATTCATTTCCGTCTCCTTAAATCTTTCAGGCTTTTAATTGATCGCTCTCGCTACCCGATATCGCGAACCTGCAAATAGCCAGCTCGTCTCCGCATGAAATCCATATTACGTACCACCCTCTAGCGCCTCAAAAAAAAAATGAAGATGTGCGCATAGTGCACAACCTCAGTACAATGGCGCCATACAAGGGAAAAG
>CALMPB010000430.1 GCA_937871985.1 uncultured Burkholderiaceae bacterium | reverse complement strand
CCACGCTGACGTTTACTGGCCGGGATCGTTACACCACTCTACGGGGCACTACTTGAGCTGGATGCCTGCCTTTTTGAGCCTCTCCCAGACGGTCTTCTCCGAGTAGCCCACTCTTTCTGCAACACTGACGAGTGAGAGTCCGGATTGGTAGAGGGTGATCATCTGATTGATTTCCTCGGGGGAGGCCTTGCGGAAGGTTCTCATCTCGACGCCAGCTTGTTTAAGTGCAGCAGAGATAGCCGTTCTGCTACGCCCAGATTCACGCTCTAGTTGTTTGGTGGATTTTCCGGCAAGATAGCTTGCAACGAACCGCTGCTGCTCAGCCGAGGTGATTTCTACTCGAGTTCGAGTTTTGGGTGCTTTTTCTGAGAAATTCGCCATTTCCACATAATCCGAAGTGGTCTGGACGCGTTCTAACAGGGATCGGAATTGTTCTGTGTAGCAGGATAAGAGGCCCACCAAACTGATTATGGTTATCATTATCAGTAAGAATTTATAGAGGTCAAAGACTCCCGATGGGAGTCTTTTTCGTTACATCGGTACAGGTTACCCGTCTGCTGGTACGCGAACTATTGCTACCCCACCTCTGTTGAAGTTTTCGTCGGGAGTGGCCGTCGGTACCGAATTACCCTACTCCCGCGACCCCCGTTGCGATGTACCGATGGTGTTGTAGCGATTGCAACAGTTGACGCATCTGAAAGGCCTGTCATAATCAAGGCAACGATGAAGAAGAAGATAACCAAGAATACGGCGAAGGCGCTCGAGTCTACGAAGCGCGTTGATTATGATTTGGCGTGGCGTATTCACGACAATGCCAAGGACTGGATCGCTCAAGTAGACATCAAAGCAACCGCAGCCCTAGCTATTGAAGCAGTGTTGCTTGGTTTCGCGATCACCCTGTCGAGCGTATCGGCTCAAGGAGCGCTACTTACTACACTTTCGAACTGCCTCCTAGGCCTAAGCATTCTTCTATTGGCCACAAGCGTTCTACTTTCGGTCCTAGTGATCATTCCAAGGATAAAACCAGAGAAATCTTCCACGAGGTTTACGAACTACCTCTACTTTGGTCATCTCCGGCATTGGGAGCGACCTGCGCTCACCCAACTGTTTCAAGAAGGCGCATCGCTTGACGAGGACCAGCTATCTGGTCAGATAATCTTGCTCTCGAAAATCTCCTGGCGTAAACATGTACTACTCAAATGGTCACTCGGTCTCCTTATCGGAGGACTTGTACTCTTCACGGTGCTCTTCTTGCTATTGATAACTCAGGTGAGTACTGGGGCATTTGGATGCCTCAACGTTGCACTTGATCAGGGAGGGGTACTGACATGTCGTTAGCACAGGAGTTGCGAGATTATGCAGCTAAGACTCACAAGGATGCATGGCAACGAAGAGACGGCCAGAAAGTTCCTAATACTGAAGATGTCGCCCATAAGAACGAGGCTGTCGATCTAGATGCGGTCGTCCTTTATGCGGATCTGAAGGATTCAACGGGTCTCGTGCGAGGATACAAAGACTGGTTTGCATCAGAAGTTTACAAAAACTATCTCTATACGACCTCTCGCATTATTCGTGCACACGATGGCGTGATAACTGCCTTTGATGGTGATCGCGTGATGGCCGTATTCATTGGTGGGTCTAAAAATAGCAACGCGGCGAAAGTTGCCCTGAAGATTAACTGGGCTGTTAAGAATATTCTTCAGCCTGCGATGGATGAGCAGTACCCAAACAATACCTACAGGCTTCGACAGAAGGTAGGTATTGCATCGTCTAAGACTATGGTCGCTCGCACAGGCATCCGTGGAAGCAATGACCTTGTATGGGTCGGTAACGCAGCAAACATCGCAGCGAAGCTTGCGGCTATGGATGACAGCTACGCAACCTACATCACTGAGGACGTGTTCAAACGCCTTTCAGATAAAACGAAATATGGTGGCGATCCAAAACGTCTCATGTGGACGGATCTAGGCAGCGGTGCCGGGTACGGGAGGGTCTGCTGAAGGTTCGGTTGAGTCCTTGACCGCATGACCGTTTGAGGTTGTG
>CALMPB010000429.1 GCA_937871985.1 uncultured Burkholderiaceae bacterium | reverse complement strand
GCAGCAGACGGCGCATGCGATAGGCATCGCTGTCGCGCAGGCGGCCGGTACGCGCGCGAATTTCGGCTCCGATGCGAAATCCTTTCAGGCGGGCCACGCCAATGCGGCGGCGCTTCGCGCAGCACGGTTGGCGCAGGCGGGATTCACCTCATCGCGCGACGCCATGGATGCCCAGCAAGGGTACGCCGCGCTGTACGGGCAGGGGCAGGACCTTTCTGCCGCGCTGGAGACGCTGGGCCTGGCGCCGCTCGAACTGAGCGCGAGCGGACTGGAGGTCAAGAAATATCCGCTGTGCTATGCGACCCACAGAACCCTGGACGGCCTGCTGGACCTGCGCAAGGAGCACGGCATCACGCTGGCGGATGTCGAACGCGTGGAAATCGAAACCAGCCCCGGCGCGCTGGTTCCGCTCATTCATCACCGGCCCACGACCGGCCTGCAGGGCAAGTTCAGCCTGGAGTACGCGGTCGTCGCGGCGCTGCTGGACGGCCAGATCGGCCTAGCGACCTTCAAGGACGAAAACGTACAACGCGCCGCGGTTCAGAACTTCCTGCCGTTTGTGCAGGGGCGCAGCGCACAGGGCGAATCGATCATGCCGCGCTGGGCGTTCGTGAGCGTCTACCTGCGCGATGGCAAGCGCCTCGAGCGCAGGATCGATGCGTTGCGCGGCTCCGCGAGCCTGCCTTTGACGGACGAAGAACTCATGCTCAAAGCCGCGGACTGCTGCGGCTGGGCGGGATTGCAAGGAGATGCTGGCGCGCTGTTGGCGGTGGCGTCGGATCCCAAAGCACGGGCCGGGGACTTCCTCGCCATCGTGCGCTGACAACAAAAAATCAAACCAGGAAGGAGCAAGGAGCAGACATGGATTTCACTTTGCCTGAAACCACCAGGATGATTCAGGACACGGTGCGGAACTTCACGCAGCGCGAACTGATTCCGCACGAACCCCTGATCACCCGGCGCGAGGCCGAGCGCGGTATGGGAGACGATGCGCTGATTCCCCCCGAGCTGGAGAAGGTGCTGCAGCAGAAGGCGCGCGAGGTGGGGCTGTGGGGCATCGACGTGCCCGAGGAATTCGGCGGCCAGGAATTCGGCATGCTGGCGAAGTGCGTGGTGATCGAGCAGCTGAAGAATTCGATCGTGCCGTTCGTGCCGCCGCCTGACAGCCCGAATCTCCATCTGCTGAAGGCCTTGTGCAAGGGGCCGCAGATCGACAAGTACCTGTTGCCCTACGCCAGCGGCGCCAAGAAGAGTTGCATCGCGCTGTCGGAAGAGGGCGCGGGTTCCGACGCGGCCAACATCAAGATGCGGGCCGAGCGCAAGAACGGAAAATGGGTGCTGAACGGCGCCAAGATGTGGATCAGCCGCGCCCGCGAGGCCGACTTCATGATCGTCGTGGCCGTGACGGATCCCAAGCTGAAGTCCCGGGGCGGCATGACGGCCTTCCTGGTTGACAAGGGGACGCCCGGTGTCACCATTCCGACTTCGTATCCCATGATTGGCGAGTTCCACCCTTACCAGGTGTTCTTCGACGAGGTCGAGCTGGAAGACAGCCAGGTGCTGGGCGACGTGGGCAATGTATTCGTGCCGCTCACCAACCGGCTGGGCATACGCCGCCTGGACATCGCTTCGCGCTGCGTGGGATTGGCCAGCCGATGCCTGGAAATGATGATCGAGCAGGCCAACACGCGCCAGACCTTCGGTTCTCCCCTGGCGGATAAGCAGGCGATTCAGTGGTGGATCGCCGACAGCTATCAGGAAATCGAGATGGTGCGCCTGACGATTCATCGCCTGGCCTGGAAGATCGACCAGGGCGTGGCGGATTTCCGGCGTGACGGTTCCATGGTCAAGGTGCAGGCGACCGAGCTGATCCAGCGCGTCGTTGACCGGGCCATCCAGCTTTTCGGCGGAATGGGTCTGTCGAAGGAACTGCCGCTGGAATACATCGCCCGCATGTGCCGGGTGCTGCGCATCGTCGAAGGGCCGAGCGAGGTTCATCGCTGGGTGATCGCGCGCGACCTGCTGCGCAACGGCCTGCCACAACAATAAATCGGCTGGCTACCCCTGGGTTTTGAGTGGCCCCGCATCGGACGCATGCGGCGGCCATGCTTTGGAGGAGACAAAAAAATGCAGAAGAACAAGCGGTCCTGGCAGTGGAAGGCGGTCGGGCAACTGACCGGCATCGTCGCGGTGGCGCTCGGCTGCGGTTACGCGGCGTCGGCGGCGGCGCAGTCGTTTCCCGGCCGTCCCATCAGCCTGGTGGTGCCCTATGAGCCGGGCGCAACCACGGATCTGATCGCGCGCGCCGTGGGCGAGCGCATGGGGCGCGAGCTAGGAGTGCCGGTCGTGGTGGAAAACAAGACGGGAGGCAACGGCATCATCGCCGCGCTGCACATCTCGCGCTCCAAGGGCGACGGCTACTCGATCATGCTGGCATCGGATTCCACGGCGGTGCTGAATCCCCTGCTGTACAAGAAGCTTTCCTATAACCCCGACAAAGACTTGACACCTATCGGGCTGGTGAGCGACCTGCCCCTGGTGATGCTGGTCAATGCATCGCTGCCCGTGCAGACCCTGCAGGAGTTCGTGGCCTACGCGAAGTCGCATCCCGGCCAGTTGAACTTCTCTTCCACGGGTACGGGCGGCACTTTCCATCTCTCGGGAGAACTGTTCAGCCAGATGGCCGGCATACAGATGACCCACGTCCCCTACAAGGGGGGCGCGCCGGCCATGCAGGCCCTGGTGGCAAAGGAAGTGCAGGCGCTGTTCGGGGTGGTCGGTTCCGCGCTCCCGCAGATCAAGGCGGGCAATGTCCGGGCCCTGGCCGTGGCCTCGAAGGAAAGGCTGCCCCTGCTGCCGGACGTCCCGACTTTCGCGGAGCTGGGGTATCCGAACTTCGTCGTGACGGTGCGCTACGGCCTTATGGCGCCGGCAGCGACGCCGCCCGAGCGGATCTCCACGTTGGCGTCGGCCATGAACAAGGCCCTGAGCGCTGCGCCTTTGCGCCAGACCTTCGGCGATCTGGGATTCGTGCTGCCCGACAAGAGCAGTCCAGAGAACTATGCGGCCCTGATCCAGTCGGACCGCAAGATGTGGTCCGAGGTCATCAAGGCCAAGAACATCACTCTGGATAACTGATAGGCCGAGCTTCTGCGCTCGGAATTTTCGGCTTCCCGGCATTGAAACCGGGAGGCCGTTTTCATGCCGCGACGTTGCGCAGTGTCTGCTTGCTCAGCCAGCGCTGCAGGTTGTCGAGAAAGCAGGCGAAGGCCCGTTCGTCGAAGTCGGCAATGCGGGCTGCGGAATGCGGCGTGACGATGACGTTGTCCAATTCCCAGAAGCCGCTCTCGGGCGCCAGAGGTTCGCGCTCGAATACATCCAGACAGGCGCCGGCGATCCGCTTGTCGCGCAGGGCCTGGAGCAGGGCCTGTTCATCGACGATACCGCCTCGCCCGACATTGATCAGATGCGCCGTCGGAGGCAGGGCGGCGAGCCTGTCCGCGTTGACGAGGTTGAGCGTTTCGTCGGTCAGCGGGCAGCAGATGACCAGCCAGTCGGCCTTGCCGATAACGCTGTCGAGCGCGGACTGCGGCAGGGTTTCATCGAAACCCGGGACCGCCTTGCCGCTGCGGTTGATGCCGATGGTGCGCAGTTCGAGGGCTTGCAGGTATGTGGCCAACGCGGCGCCGATGTGCCCCGTGCCGATGAGCACGGCGGTCTGGCGGTCGAGCGGAAGCGGGCAGCGTTCATCGGGCACGGCGCGCCATGCGTGTGCCAGCTGGTTGGCGTAGTGCCACGGGAGCTGCTTGTTCAGCGCCAGGATGCCGGCCAGGGCGCTGGTGGCGACGGCATGGCCGCTGGCATCCGGGCTGGTGGTAACCGAGACGCCGCGGGCCTGGAATTCCTTGTACTTCGGCCTGTCCGAACCGGCGGAAAAAATATGCAGCCATTGCAGCCCGGTGCAGGCATCGAGCATGCGGAAGAACAGACGCGTTGCGTCGTTGGAGGGCGGGCGTCCCGGCAGGGAATGGATGTCGCGGCTGAAAAAGGCGGCATCTATGCCGGCCAGCGCCTGTTCCGTGAGTTCGGGCGTGGCCGCGATCAGCGTGACCTCAACGCCAAGTTTGTCAGCGAGTCCGGCGATGGCCTCGCCACCCGTCTCTTTGATATGCGGCGAAACCAGCACATGGAGGTTGCGGGCGGCGGCTAGCTTGGTCATGTCTCTTTCCGTGGAGAAGGTTCTTATCGTGAGTCCGACGATTCTGCGCGAGGGTGTGCCTGCCGTCCACCGCCTGGCGCCTCAATTGGTCTACATTGTGAGATTAATTCCGAGGTCTTTCCCAGAGGGCTTCGCCGATGAGCTAAAAAGTAGTTCATATAGTGGTCGGTCTGGCGTTGCCTGAAGCTGCGTGTCTCCCTAATATCTGGACGCTTCGCCGCTCGTGTGGGGCGCGCAATTGCGAAACGCATTCGATTTATGAGTTCAACAAGAAAACAGGAGACAACGATGTTTTCCATGAAGCAGCGGATCCAGGTTCTGTTCGGCGCGGTTGGCCTGGCGCTCGTCGCCCAGGCGGGGGCGGCCGATATCGACGCCTACCCGACGGACCCCGTCAAACTGATCGTGCCGTACGTCGCTGGCGCCAGCACGGACGCCTTGGCCCGCATGGTGGGGCAGGATCTCGGCGCGGAGTTCAAGAAGCCGGTGATCGTGGAGAACCGTCCCGGCGCGGGCGGAACGATCGCCGCGGACTTCATCCGCCGCCAGGCGCCGGATGGCTACACGTTCGGCTTTACGACCGACGGAATCATGGCCGTGAACCCCGCCGTGTACAAGAAGCTGAACTATGACTCGATGAAGGACTTCACGCCGCTGTCGATCGCGGTAAACGCGCCCATCGTTCTGGTGGTGCGCACGGATTCCCAATTCAAGTCGGCCCAAGAACTCATCGCCTACGCCAAGGCGAATCCGGAAGGACTGAGCTACGGCTCCGCCGGCTTGGGCAGCTCCCAGCACATGGCTGGCGAACTGTTCAAGAGCATGGCGGACGTGAAAGTTCTCCACGTTCCGTATCGCGGCGGCGAACCAGCAATGACGGATCTGCTGGGCGGACAGACCAGCATGATGTTTGTGCAATCCGCCTCGGCCAAGGAACTGGTGGCCGCCGGCAAGATCCGCATTCTGGCTATCGGCAGCCCCAAGCGCAACAAGCAGTTTCCGGACATCCCGACGCTCGACGAAATCGGCCTGAAGGGCTATGACTCCGACACCTGGTACGGCTTCAACATGCCGGCCAATGTCGATCCGAAGATCGTGGAAAAGCTCAGTGCAGCCATCATACGTTCGCTGAGAAAGCGCCAGGAACAGCTGGAAGGCCTGGGCTACGAGGTGGTTGCAAGCACGCCGAAAGAGCAACGCAAGAACATCGAGCAGAACCTGCAGAAGTGGGCGGACGTTGCCAAGAAGGCAGGCGTCTACCACGTGCAATAACGCTGCCTGCGCCAGGAAACGATCTCAGCAACGCTGGACACATACATGACATCGACGCCAAATGCCGCCGCGCTGGCGGGCATCACCGTACTTGACGTCGCGGGCCCCCTGGGGAACTACTGCGGCAAGTTGTTTAGTGACCTTGGGGCCAGGGTCATCCTGGTCGAGCCGCCCGAAGGGGCGCCGACCAGGCACGTAGCGCCCCGGGTTTCCGGCAGGGATGACCTGGATTCCAGCCTGACCTTCCAGTATCAGAACACCAACAAGGAAAGCATCGCGCTCGACCTGGACAGCGCGGCAGGCCAGGAAGTGTTCCGCAAGCTGGCCAGCCAGGCAACCCTGGTCATCGAGAGCGAACAGCCTGGCGTCATGGCGCGGCGCGGCCTGGGTTTTGCCGATCTGAACAAGATCAACCCTTTACTCACGCTGACCAGTATCACGGCGTTCGGTCAGTCCGGGCCGTTCGCCCATTGGCTGGCGACCGATCTCACGGCCATGGGCATGGGCGGCATGATGTATCTGGCCGGCTATCCCGACACAGCGCCAATGGTGGCCTGTGGAGAGCAGGCCGTCGGCGCGGCCAACGTGTTCGCGGGCGTGGCCTCCATGGCGGCCGTGTACGACGCGGAAGCGTGCAATGCCGGCCAGCACGTGGACGTATCCATGCAGGAATGCGTGGTGCTGGGGATGGAGAACGCCGTCCAGTTCTATGACCTGGAAGGCTCCATCCGCAAGCGTAATGCCGGTACGCAGCGTCTGGCAGGGACCGGGGTGTTCGAATGCCGGGACGGCTATATCTATTTGATGGCGGGCGGCGTGGGCAGCAATAAGTTCTGGGCCGTGACGACCGACTGGCTGATCTCCGAGGGCGTGGCTGGCGCCGAGGAGTTTCGCGAACCGCGCTGGCTGGATCAGACCTTCCTCGTGACCGATGAGGCCAAGCAGCTGTTTGGCCGCATATTCACGCCATACGCGCGCTCGCTGACCAAGGCCGAGCTGCACGCCAAGGGGCGCGAACGCCGCATTCCTCTGGCGCCCATCTGCGATGCCCGCGATATCAGCCAGAGCCCGCAGCGCGAGCATCGCGGCTATTTCGTGGAAGTGGACGACGCGCACGGCACCCGTCTGCGCATGCCGGGCGCGCCATACAAGTTGTCCGAAACGCCGTGGGCGCTGCGCAACCGTGCGCCGCAACTCGGTGAACACACCCTGGATGTGCTGGCTCGGGCCGGCTACAGCCAGGATCAGCAGGAAGCGCTGCGGCGGCAGGGGGCTGTGCGATGAGATCTTTATTGGCAGGCGTGCGCGGTATTGATTTTTCGTGGATAGGCGCGGGGTCCTATACGACAAAGATCCTGGCTGACCTGGGCGCAGACGTGATCAAGATCGAGTCCTCCGCGCGGCTGGATACGCTGCGGGTGACGAAGCCGTTCAAGGACAGCGTGCCCGGGGTCAACCGGAGCGGCTATTTCGCGGACCGCAATTCGAGCAAGCGCAGCATTACGCTGAACGTCAAGGATCCGCGCGGCCTGGACATGGCCAAGCGCCTGATCGCGGATGCCGATCTCGTCACGAACAACTTCACTCCCGGAGTGATGGACAAGCTGGGCCTGGGCTACGACGTGGCCAGGTCTCTGTCCGACCGCATCGTCTATGCGTCGATGTCCATGCAGGGCGCCGACGGACCGGAAAAGAAAGACCTGGGCTACGGACTGACCATCGCTGCGCTGACCGGCCTGCAGCACATGACCGGGCTGCCCGACCGCGAGCCCGCCGGCACCGGCACTAACTATCCCGACCACATCCCGAATCCGGGGCACACGGCTTTCGCCATCCTGGCGGCGTTGCGCCATCAGCGCCGCACCGGGCGCGGCCAGTTCATCGACCTGGCGCAGATGGAACCTACCCTGGCGTTCATCGGGCCGTCCCTGATGAACTACATGGTCAACGGCGTCATCGAATCGCGCCAGGGCAACGCCCGGCCGGGCCATGCGCCCAGCGGCGTTTATCGCTGC
>CALMPB010000428.1 GCA_937871985.1 uncultured Burkholderiaceae bacterium | reverse complement strand
AGTCGGGGGGCCGTCGGCCCAGTACCTGGCCAGCCGTACGTTGGTCGGCGCGGTGGCCGGCCTGCGCGGCCGCATCGCCATGCCCTATGTCAATGCCAGCTATGACCTGTCGGCGGGCTGGCCCTTGAAAAAGCCCGACAACCTGAAAACGCAAAGCACGGTGTTCGCCGCCACGCTGATGTTCGAGTTTTAGACCGTTCGGGGCGCGTGCGCCCCGGCCGTCATCCGTCCAGTTGCTTCACGCTTACCGAGAGTTGCCTCGCCATGTTCAAGCTTCGCTCCGCAGTCGTCTGGTTGGTCCTGTACTCGCAAATCTGGACGCCCGTCCTGGCGCAGACGCTACCCATCTCCGTCGACAAGAGCGTGCCGGGCGCCAAGCCCGTGGTGGGCGTGAGCAATGGAGTGCCCGTCGTCAATATCGCGCCGCCGTCGGCCGGTGGTGTGTCGAACAACCGTTTCACCCAGTTCAACGTCGGCCCCTCGGGCGTGGTGCTCAACAACAGCGGCGCGGCCAGCCAGACGCAATTGGCCGGGCAAGTGGCGGGTAATCCGATGCTGGGCAACCAGCGCGCAACGGCCATCCTGAACCAGGTCACCGCCGCCAACCCGTCGCGGCTGATGGGCATGTTGGAAGTGGCCGGCAATCGCGCCAACGTCATCATCGCCAACCCCGCGGGCATCACCTGCAACGGTTGCGGCTTCCTCAATGCCAACCGCGCCACGCTCACCACCGGCAAGCCCGTCATTGGCGCGGATGGCGCGCTGGGCTTCGACATCACGGGCGGCCGCCTGGGCATCGAAGGCGCGGGCCTGTACGGCGCCAACCTCAGTCAGCTCGACCTGATGGCGCGCACGCTGGAACTGAACGCCCAAGTCTGGGCCAACAATCTGAACGTGGTCGCGGGCGCGGCGCGCGTCGGCTATGACGGCATCGACGTTGCGGCCCTGACCGGCGCCGGCGCGGGCACCGGCGTGGCCTTGGACGTCGCCGCGCTGGGCGGCATGTATGCCAACAGCATTCGCCTCATCGGCACGGAAGCCGGGGTCGGCGTGAACATCGGCGGCAACCTCGCGGCGCTGACGGGCACGCTGACGGTCAGCGCCAACGGCGACGTTCGCATCCAGCCTTCGGGTCGCCTGCAGGCCGCCACGAACCTCTCGGTGCAAAGCGCCCGCGACATCGTCAATGACGGCGCTGTCGCCGCGGGCGGCGCGCTGGGCTTGAACGCCGCCGCCAAGGTCATCAACAACCAGGCCATGTCCTCGGCTGGCAACGCCAGCATCGTGGCGCGCCAGCTGGAGAACCGCGGCGCGCTCACGGCGGGCTT
The DNA here is from genome assembly GCA_937871985.1 of uncultured Burkholderiaceae bacterium. Next base: position 14,202 of record CALMPB010000428.1, on the reverse strand, counting down.
GCAGGCGGACGGCTCCATCAGTCCGCTCGGCGCCTTGAGCGCGCAGGTGGATCAGCTGCTCAACCCCGGCACCCTGGTGGCGGGTGGCGATGCCACCATCACCGCGAACGCGCTCGGGTTGTCGGGCGGCAAGTTCGTCGCCGGGGGCGCATTGCGCGTGGACGCCACGGGCGCGGTCACCAATCGCGGCGGCTCGGTCTATGGCGGCTCCGTGGCCTTGCGCGCGGCCGGCCTGGACAATACGGGCGGCAAGCTCACCAGCGGCGCGGCGCTCGACGGCCAGGTGACGGGCGCCATCGACAACACCGGTGGCACGCTGGCCGGCGCCGGCGCGCTGGACCTGCGCGGCAGGTCCGTGGTCAACGCGGCCGGCGGCGTGATCTCGGGCCAGAGCGTGGCGCTGCGCGGCGCCGACGGCATCGACAACCAGGGGGGATCGGTGCAGGCCAACGACGCCTTGCGCGTCGAGACCGCGGGGACGCTCGACAACCGAGGCGGCAAGCTGCTTGGCGGCGGCGCCGACATCCAGGCGGCCGCCATCGACAATCGCAATGGCATCGCCCAGGCCGACGGCAAACTCGCGGTCACCACCGGCGGCGCGCTGCAGAACCAGGCGGGCGGCCTGTATGGCGGCACGCTTGGCATCGACGCTGCGAGCCTGGCCAACAGCGGCGGCAAGGTCGCCAGCGGCGGCGCATTGGACCTGAAGACGGCCGGCGCGATCGACAACACTGACGGCACCGTCGCCGCCCAGGGCCTGGCCACGCTGAACGCCCAGAGCCTCTCAAACACGCGTGGCATCGTCGCGGCCGGCGGCCTGACGCTCAAGACGCAAGGCGTGCTGGACAACAGCGCCGGCCTGATCCAGGCCGACGACGCGCTGGCATTGACTGCCGGCAGCCTGAAGAACCGTGACACACTCGCCAATGGCAATGCCGGCGCTGGCGCCACGACTGCGGGCGCCCTTGGCCTGATGGGCCAGCAGGTCACGCTGGACACAACCGCCATCGACAACCAGGCCGGCCGCATCGGCGCCGGCCAGGCGCTGACCCTGACCACCGGCGTGCTCGACAACACGCGCGGCAACGTCTCGTCGGACGCCAAGGCGAAGCTGGCCTTCAGCAGCGTGACCAACACCGGCGGCGCCCTGACCGCTGGCACCTCGCTGGAGCTGGTCACAGGCAACCTGGACAACGACGGCAAGATCCACGCCGGCCAGGATCTGAAGATCACAGCCGATACCCTGACAAACCGCGCCACCGGCGAATTGATCGCGGTGCGCAACAACGAACTGATCATCGGTGGCCTGTTGAGCAACGCCGGCCTGATCGACGGCGGCTACACGCTCATCAATGCCGGCAATCTGCTCAACACCGGCCGCATCTACGGCGATCGCATCGGCATCAAGACGCCGCTGCTGCAGAACGAACCCAACGCCGTCATCGCCTCGCGTGGCGACATGGACCTGGGCGTGGGCACGCTGACCAACCGCGAGCACGCGTTGATCTACGCCGCGGGCGACCTGCGGCTGGGCGGCACGCTGGACGCGGCCGGCAAGGCCACCGGCCAGGCGGCGTTGTTGTCCAACGAGTCCGCCACCATCGAGGTCGAGCGCAACGCCGACATCGCCGCGGCCAGCATTCAGAACCGCAACCTGCACTTCGCCAGCGAAACCGTCGAAGTCGGCCGCGAAGCCAAATGGTTCTACCGTCTGGATGGCACCACCGACATCGTCGATGGCGAGGGCATGTGGTTCTGCAACACCGTCAAGTCCATCTGCGGTCGCGGACCGAGCTGGATGGGCCAATACGACGAGCGGCGCTTGCTGATGCCGTCGGCGCGTTATCCGGAAAGCCAGTACGGGCCGCCGTTCGACTACAGCAACATCCAGGAGGACCAGCAGGGGCGGGCGGGTGTCAGCGCGCCGATTGGCCTGGCATATATCGCCGAATATTCCGGCTGCAGTGGCGGCGATGCGGGCGAGTGCTACACAAACCCCGCGCAGTTCCTGTACAAGCCCGACGCCAAGATTTGGTCCGTCTTCGAGGTAGAACGTCCCAGCGGCATCAGGCGACCCCCGTCGCCGGATGATTGCGGCTGGCGCTGCCCCGCGGACCTGGCCCAGCAGCAGGCTCAGTACGACCACGACCTGGAGCTGTACGACACGCTGAACGAGAAGATCAAGGCATTCAACGCCGACTTCCGCAACAACCGCATGATCAAGGACTTCACCTTCTACGAGGTGACCGAGATCACGCGCGAGACCCGCATCACAGAGAGCGATCCGGGCAAGATCATCGTTGGCGGCAATGCCCGCCTTGTTGGCAACGTCGTCAACGACAAGAGCCGCATCCTCGCCGGCGGCGCCTTGAAAACCGAGGGTGGGACGCTGAGCAACGTCGGCGCCGAGGGACTGCGCACGGTCGACCGTGTCGGCACCATGGCCTACACCTACGAGAAGAACGACTCCCGCAAGTACAACCGTTCCGACTACAACGCCACCGTCCTGGCCGAACGCATCGAGACCGGCCTGGGCGACGCGAAGGGCGGCGCCGCCGTCGCGCCGTCTGGCCAGACGCCGGGCGCCAGCACCGTCGTCCAGGCGTTGCCGCCGGCAACGCTGACGCGCATCACGCTGCCCGGCAACCAGACCATTGCGGTGGTCGTGCTGCCGCCGACCATCCCGACCAGCAAGCTGTACCAGGTCATCACGGCGCCCAACGCGCCCTACCTGATCGCCACCGACAGCCAGTTCATCGGCTCGCGGTCCGTGGTGTCCAGCGATTTCCTGCTGGAGAAACTGAACCAGGACCCTGGCCACGTCCTCAAGCGCCTGGGCGACGGCTTCTATGAGCAGAAGCTGGTGGCTGAACAGGTCATGCTGGCGACCGGCCAGCGCTTCGTCGGCGACTACACCGACAACGAAACCCAGTACAAGGCGCTGCTTTCCGCCGGCGCCGACTTCGCCAAGCAGTTCGGCCTGGCCGTGGGCACCGCGCTTACTGAAGAGCAGATGCGCCACCTGACCAGCGACATCGTCTGGATGGTGGAGCAAACCGTCACGCTGCCCGACGGCACGCAGCAGAAGGTGCTGGCGCCGCAGGTCTACCTGGCCGTCAAGCCGGGCGACCTGCGCGGTGATGGCACGTTGATCGCCGGCCGTGACACGCAGATCAGCGCGACGGGCGACGTGAACAACAGCGGCACCCTCGGCGCACGCAACGCGTTGGTGGTCGATGCGCAGAACGTGCGCAACACCGTGGGCACGATCCAGGGCAAGACCGTCAACCTGAATGCGCGCAACGACATCGATAACCTGGCCGGGTTGCTCAAGGGTGACGGCGTCACGCTGACCGCGGGCCGCGACATCAACCTCACCGCCAGCACCCAATCGAACGTGCGTGGCGGTATCAGCAACACCATCGTCGACGGGGTCGCCCGTATCGACGCCGGAACGCTGAATGCGCAGGCGGGCCGCGACGTCAACGCGCAGGCTGCCGCCATCGTCACCAGCGGTGATGCGAGCATTCGCGCCGGCAACGATATCAACCTGACCGCCGCGGGGACGAGCTACGGCGAGTCGTTCAACTTCGGCAAGAAGAACCGGTCGGAGATGCGTACGACGGAGGACGTGGGAACCCGCATTGCCGCTGCCGGGAACCTGACATTGATGGCTGCGCAGGATATCAATGCCATTGCCGCGCAAGTGTCGTCCGACAAGCAGTTGGCGCTCGGCGCGGGGCGCGATATCAATGTGCTGGCGGGGGATTCCAGCGGGTATGCCTATAACGAGATCTATTACAAGACGAAGGGGTTCCTCTCTAGCAAGACGACACACCGCATCAAGGAAGCGTCCTGGACGCAGGCGGTGTCTTCCACCTTCACCGGCGATAGCGCCGTGATGGTGGCTGGGCGTGATCTGAATGTGCTGGGTTCCAACGTGGCGGCACAGAACGACTTGGTCATGTCGGCGGATCGCAATGTCAATATCGTTGCCGAAAAGAACTCCGCCAGCGAATACCAGTACGAGAAGATCAAGAAATCCGGCTTTGGTGGACTGGGAGGCCTCAGCTACGGATCGCGTCAGACGACGGATTGGATGGACACCAAGCGTGGCCTGAATACTGGTAGCACCATCGGCAGTGTGACGGGGGACGTGCTGATCAACGCGGGCGGTTCGTTGAACGTGCTTGGCAGTGATGTCCTGGCACGGCAAGGCGACATCACGATGATCGGCCGGGACGTCAGTATCGTTGGCAGTTTCGACACGATGCGCCAGCGTGAAGTGCACGAGATGAAGCAGTCTGGCTTCAGTGTCACGGCCAGCACACCTGTGGTCAGCGCCATGCAAACGGCCGGACGTATGGCGGAAGCATCCGGAAAGTCCGGCAATCCTGTCATGACCGCGCTGGCGGGTGGAACCACAGCGCTTGCGGCCAGCAACGCCTATGACGCGGTCGCGGCCGCCGGCGCGGCAAAGGACGCCGGTGCCATCGACAAGATGGGCGGCGGCAGCATCAAGATCAGCTTCGGCAGCAGCAAGAGCAGCAGCACTACGGATAGAAGCTCGTCCACCTCGGTGGGATCGAACATCGCTGCGGGCAAGGACCTGACGATTGTCGCCAAGGGCGCGGGAAGCGCATCGGATATAACGGTTTCGGGTTCCAACCTGTCGGCGGGCAACAATGCCGTGCTGAAGGCCGACGGCGACATCCTGCTGCAGGCGGCCAAGAACTTCTACGAACAGAAGACGGACAGCAAGAGCAGCGGTTTCAATATTGGTATCGGCTACAGCACCGGCACATCCAACGGTTTGACGGTGGAGTTGGGAGCCTCTATTGCACGGGGCAAGGAGAACGGCCGGGATGACAGCTGGACCAACAGTTCCGTCACCGCGGGCAACGTGCTGGCGTTGCAGTCGGGGGGAGACACGACGCTAAAAGGCGCATCCGGAAAGGCGGAACAGATTCTGGCCTCGGTAGGAGGCAACCTGTTGCTGGAGAGCCTGCAAGATACAAGCACGTACACCTCAAAACAGACCAGCGCTGGCGTGAATATCACGTTGTGCATTCCGCCCTATTGCTATGGACAGAGTACGGCAGCCGCCAACTTCGGCACCGGCAAGATGAACAGCAACTTCAAGTCTGTCACTGAACAGACGGGCTTGTGGGCGGGCGACGGCGGGTTCCTGATCGACGTCAAGAACAACACGACGTTGATCGGCAGTGTCATCGCCAGCAGCGACAAGGCGGTGGCAGATGGACTGAACATGCTCAGCACCGGGACATTGGTCACTCGTGATATCAAGAACTCGGCGAGCTATAGCGCCAACCAAATCGCCGTGGGCGGAGGGTTCGGGTTTGGCGGTAGTGCGTCGGCGGGGGGAGAAAGCCCCGCTGGCTTGGGCACCACCAAGGGCAACCAGGTGGCTGGCGGCGCGAGCAAGGACGCAGGCACTTCCTTGGCGTCGGGTGGGGGCTTTTCCGCCAATCTACCGACGGTGGTTGCGGCCGGCGGCAATAGCAGTTCCACGACCCAAAGCGCCATCAGTGGCGGCACCATCATCATCCGCGATGAAGAAGGACAGCGGGCGCTGACAGGCAAGACTGTGGCGGAGACGATTGCGGCGCTGAATCGGGATACGTCGGACACGTTGAACACGCTGAAGCCGATCTTTGACAAGGAGAAGATCGAGGCGGGGTTCGAGATCGCGTCGGAGGCCAGCCGGCAGTTGGGGCAGTTCCTGACGAATCGGGCTAGGGAAGCGGATGCATTGTCTTCTTCTCTGGCCAAGGAGTTGCAAAAGCCAGGCGGCGGCGACGCGCAACGAATCGCTCAACTCGCGAATGAGCTGGATAGCGCCCTTAGGTGGGCTCCCGGTGGCGACTATCGTCTAATTTCGACGGCCATCCTTGGCGGCATAAGCGGAAACGTCTCGGGAGGTGTTTCCGAGGCCGCGAGGGCGAGTGCAGTGAACTACCTGCAAGGGCTGACTGCACAGCAGGTAAAGCTCTTTGCGGACGGCCTGGGGTCGTCACCGCAGGCCGACGCCACGCGCGCCGCGCTGCATGCGATTGTGGGATGCGCGGGCGGAGCGGCGCAAGGGACGGGCTGCTCCTCGTCGGCCTTGGGAGCAGGGGCTGCTTCAGTCGTCAATGCGTTGCTTGATGCCGCTGATCGCGGTTCGGAGTCGGGGCTTAGCGTCGAGCAGCGTGAGGCACGCGCCAATCTGGTGTCAAACCTGCTGGCAGGCGTGGCGTTTGGCCTCGGTCTTGACGCAGGAGGGGCAGTCAATAGCGGCCGCTTAGAGACTGAGAACAACGCTGTTGGTTTGTTGCTCAAGCGGGGTGGGCCAGCGCTGATAGGGCTGTGTTTCAGGTCGGCGACGTGTCAAGAGAAGGTGATCGGGCCGGCGGCATTTGCCGCAATCAGTGCAGCAGTTGCTGCGCTCAGAGCTGCAAATCCTCAGCTGGATGAAAACCAAGCGCTGCTGCTCGCAGTGACTCGCTACATTACGACGCCTGCATCGATGGAACCCATCCCAGGCAAGCCAGGCGAGCCGGTACCTCCGTTGCCGATTCCCCCGGGGCAGACCGGTGGCAATGAAAACGTTTCGGTGCCTGGCAAGCCGGGTGATGGGCATACACCTATTAGTGTGCCTGGGCAGGAGAATAATGGCCCTCCGGAAGGGGCCACCATGCCTTCTCCGCTGCCAGAGGAGCAATGGCCTGGGTTGATATTTAGCGAGAGCAAAGGTGTTCCACCGTCCATCGTTAATTTGGACGGAAAATTGCCGGCAGGAATTGGAGGTCCCGGAACTCCAATACCTATGCCTCCAACTCAAAATCCTGACGTGACGGCGGAAGAATTTGCACGTGCGGCCTTCAATGGGCAAACACCGATGAAGGTTGTGGATAACATATCCGGGCCAGGGAGTTGGGTCGCGATCCTGCCGGATGGTACTGCTGTTACTTTTAGACCAGCTGGCCAAGCATCTTCAGCCACGTCGGATACGACTGCGACTGTAGAAGTGAACAATAAGTCCATACGAGATATAAATCTTGGGAAGCATGCAAAATTCAAGTTCCCCTCATTTTGAGAGTTTATATGAATGCTAGTCTTAGGCTGCACTATCAGCGTCAGCTTATATATGCAGGTCTTGATGACTTTAATCCGAATGGGGTGTTTCCCACTTATTTGGGGGGGAGGGATGGTCAGAATGTCAATGATTGGAAGCGTGAAGTTGCTGCGTTCCTTGATCTAGGCGTCCAGAGTGGATTGATTAAGGTTACAAACTGGGAAAGATTTTCCTCTTCTTCGAATCCTGTAAATGTCGGTGATTTCTTGCTGGGACTCGGATCAGCTAGAAATTCCCAGTTGGATGAGAGCGTTGTATGGAATTCCTTGTATTTTTTTGGAACTGAGAGTTTGATTGGGGATTTGGATAAATTTGGCTTGCGGAATTGGGAGGCGTTGAAATTTTTGGAAGATTCCAGTTTTCTTGAGTTTATTCAAAACAAGTATCGAGTAGTTATCCTTGATGTGAAGTGAGTAAGATCGATAGATATTGGCTTTCAATGAGGTGGTTGAGCTTTTTTAGTATGTCTACGAAAGTCAATGAATATTTGATCTGTTAACGATGGTTTTTGCTGTGGCGCCAAAACAAGGGAAATCCGAATGGTGCCAACGAATCCGGGATCAGGCGAAAGGGTCTCAAACCCTATGATGTCTCGTGGACATAGGCTGATCTTTCTGCCTGCTGCGGAGATCTAATTGCCAAGCCGGCCTATGCTTATTGGTTGCCGCGCCTTGACGCAAGGCGCTGCCGCGAATCGTCATGCCCTTGCGATATCGCCTTAATTTTTCCCGCCAGAGTGCCGTTAGAAATCTGAGCGTGGCTCGGCGTTCGGCTTGTTGAGTTCTGTTCGCCGAATCTGGGCTTTTGCCATGTCAAGATGGATCAGTGAACTCAGTCCGATTTATCGGAACTGGTGGAGCCTCGTGACACCCGCGGCGACTAGCCTCTACACAGGGTGTGCCGATTCCGCGTTAACGGTGTGCCCAGTTCCTGGCACGCCCCAACGCACGAGTGTGCGTGCAATAGATGATATGGATGACGCGTTTCCATGACCGCCTGCCCCAATTGCCAAGTTCAAAGTTCACCACCTGCGTTGCTAGCGGGCAAGCACGTCGAGATTTTCTATCACGCGGATGAGTTTGCCGTGGTGGATCTGGGTGGCTCCACGGTCTACACCGAGATCTTCCAATTCGCTGAGCCGGCTACGGCCGAGTAGACGGCTACCGCCAGTCCGCAGTTTGCTTCATTGAATACCACGAATATCATGCGTTCACTTAAATTGGCAGCTACTGCCGCTGTGTTGCTGCTCACGTCGGGCTGCGCCTTCATCATGGGTTCCCCGGCCAAGCCCTTGGCGACGAACCCCGAGCCGGATGAAGTGATCAGTCCGGTCCTGGTCTATACGTCCGACTGCAATTACCAGAAGAAAATCGACGACACGGGCTGGATCGGCGCACGTACTGCGCTGCCAGCGCTGTATGCAGCCGAGGCGGTCTGCAAGGCCCTGAACAACGAACTACCCGGCGCGATGGATGCGGCAGGCATCAAGGCGACATTCAAGCTGCGCAAGGTGAATCCGGATTCCGCGCGGCCGTTGACCTTGAAGGAAGACGCAGCGGCCATCGGGGCAAAGTATGTGGTGGCATTGGGCGAACCCTATGGCTTTGGCGGCTATCAGCAATACGGCCCATCGGTAAGCATCAAGGTGCGCCTGTATGACGCCGTATCGGGTGAATACCGCGGCTACGCCGAAGACACCTATCCGATTTCCCTGCGCGACTACTCCAATCGGGGGCCGGCCGCAGACGGCCTGCGGATCGCGGCGGATATGGCGAAAATGCTGGCGCGCACGATGCGCAAGCGCTGCATCGAGGCCTATCCTTATCAATGCGGCAAGACAGGCTTGTTCCGCCTGGCAGAGCCTCGCGATGCCTATGGCAAGTGAGCACCGCGTTTACCCCTGGCTAATTGCTTCTCGTTTGAGTGAGTGGTAGATGATTGCTGTATTGCGTTGCATGGCGCCCGCTTTGTTGCTGGGTGGCGCCTTGGCGGGTTGCTCCGCCACCAATCCCAATATTCTCAGTCGTTACGACGCTGGCAGCAGTGCGCGGGTTCGCGTGTATGTATATACGGCGGATCGCATCCGCCTGGATTTTGACAGGACGTGCTTCCTGCCCGCGTCGGGCCTGTTCGGCCATGGCGACGGCCTGGAAACGATCCAGCGTTCGCACATGCGCGGTAGCGGCAGTGTTGGAATGCCGCCTTCGCCGAACATCTCGGGCCTGGTGTTCGACGAATTCATCATCAAGGCGGGTATTCCGGTAACCATTTACGGTCAGGTCGGCGGGACGTACAGAAGCGCCGGGCCTTATGGGTCCGTGACCATCACGAGCTGGCCCGAGACGAAGAATGCGGGGTATTTCACGCCAGCCGCTGGCAAGGACTACGAGGTCTATGTGGAGCGGCGCGCGGTCGTGGTGCAGGACATCACGGTGCCCGGCGCCAGCGCAGCGGAACGGCAGGTGCCGTTGACGCCGGCTTCGGCCTGCCCGGAACCCCCTGCGACCGTGATGCCGAAGGTCTGACCGCGGTCGCAGGGCCTATCCGGTACGCGTCGTCTCACACCGGCCATTCCCCCAACCGATACGCCGAATCCCAGAACATCCATTCCAACTGCGCCGCATGCGTATACGCCCGGTGCATATCCTCGCGCGTTTGCGCGGACGCCTTGTCCGCCGCCTGGTCCACCGAGGCGATCACTTCGCGCACCAGACTGTGGAATTCTTCTCCGGCGTAGGTATCGATCCACGCGTCATAAGGATTGGGACGCGTCGCGCGCGAGTGGATGTCGCGCCCGATCTCGGCATAGATCCAGAAGCACGGCAGCAACGCCGCCAGCGCCACCGGATACGGCGCGCTCCACGCCGTGGCGATGAGAAAGCTGGTGTAGTGATGGCTGGCCGGCGACAGCGGGGTACTGGCGAACGTCTCTGCATCGATGCCGAATTGCTTCATGAAGCCTTCGTGCAGGCTGCGTTCGACCACCACCGCGTTCTTGGCCGCATCGGCGAACTGCACCACGCCGTCGGCGTGGTCGGCCTTGGCGGCGGCGACCGCCAGGGCGCGGCCGAAGGCCAGCAGGTAGTGGGCGTCCTGGATCATGTAGTGGCGGAACGCCTGCTCGCTGAGCTGGCCGCTGGCCAGTTCCTGGTTGAACGGCATGGCGCGCGTCTTTTCGTACAGCGCGGCGTTGCGCGCCCAGGCGTCGGTGCTGAAAGACATGGCAATCCTCAAGGAGAAATCGGACGGCGCGTGCGCGCGCGTCGAGGGTGAGGAGCAAGGGTATCAACAATTGCGCGGCGCGTCGGCGGGGACGCGCCGTGGCCGCGGGCCGTCAGATGTCGTCGAAGTAGAACGCCTTGTTTATCTTGGCTTCGAGCCTGAGATAGGCGGCGGATTCCTGCCAGGCCTGGCAGGCGCCGATCAGAAACAGCACGCCTACGATGGCGGCAATGGCGCCCAGCCAGCTGAAGCTCACTGCCAGCAGGATCAGCGGCACGGCGCAGACTAGCGCCAGCCACCATTGCAGCAGCAGCTTCAGCAGCATGCCGAGGAAGAAATAACCGGCCACCAGTCCCACCAGAACGGCGACGATGATCAGGAATTCCATGGCTGTCAGGCCGCCAGGATGCGCGCTTTCTGCTCGGCGAACTCCGCGTCGGTCAGTATGCCGCGGTCGCGCAGGCTGGCCAGTCGCTCCAGCTTGGCGATGATGTCGTCATCCGGAACGGCGGCCTTGGCGGCGGACTGCTGCATGAAGCGCGCCTTGCGTGCCTCAATGGCCTCCTGCACGCGGTTGGCGAACCGCATGACGGTCTTTTTCCAGACATTGCGTATCTGGTAGCTGCCAGCGCTGTCCTGGATGGAGATGTTGCCGAACATGATGCCGGTCTCGCCCGACACGGCGTTGACCTTGTCCAGGTCGATCGCGGTCTGGCGCAGTCCGTAGATCAGGCCCTTGTCGAGGAAGATGATGCGCCGGTCGGTCAGCGTGATGAGCCAGGTGTTGTTGTTCATCATGCCGGAGGTGAAGGCCAGGATTTCCTCGTCGTCGTACAGCACGTGGGGCAGGTGGTTCAGTTCCTTCTTGGTGAAGAACTGGTCGTCGCCGATTTCGCGGGCGATTTCGTCATAGCGCGCTTTCAGTTGTTCGGGCGACGCGTTTTTATAGTCGAAGGCCATGCACTTCCTTGTATCCGGTTATGGCATCGGCAGCCAAAGCGCGCCTATCTTAAGCCATGATGCGGTCTCGCGTGGCGGCGTGCAGTCAATACTCCGGGCCCTGCGCGGGGCCCGGAGGTTGTCTGTCGATTGTCGATATTCGAAGCGATGCAGCGCCTGCTGCGCGCGCCGCATGCCAGAGGGCGCAGGGCCTATTGCATGTACCACCCATGGCTGACGACGAACGACTGCCCCGTGAACGCAGCGCTGGGGAAGGTCGACAGGAACAGCGCCGTCTGTGCCACGTCCTCGACGGTGGTGAATATGCCGTCGACGGTATCGCCCAGCATCACCTTCTTGACCACGTCTTCTTCGCTGATGCCCAGTTCCTTGGCCTGCTCGGGAATCTGCTTTTCGACCAGGGGCGTGCGCACGAAGCCGGGGCAGATGACATGCGAACGCACGTTGTGCTTGGCGCCTTCCTTGGCCAGCACGCGCGCCAGGCCCAGCAGCGCGTGCTTGGCGGCGACGTAGGCGGACTTGAGCGGCGAGGCTTCGTGCGAGTGCACCGAGCCCATGTAGATCACGACGCCGCCGCGATCATCCTTGTACATGTGCTTGAGCGCGGCCTTGGTGGTGAGGAAGGCGCCATCGACGTGGATGGCCTGCATCTTCTTCCAGTCGGCGAAGGCGAAGTTCTCGATCGGGTTGACGATCTGGATGCCGGCGTTCGAGATCAGGATGTCGATGCTGCCGTAGGCGGCGGCGACGCGGTCTATGCCTTGGTTGACGGCGTCTTCGTTGGTGACGTCCATGGCCACGCCCATGGCCTTGCCGCCGGCCTGTTCGATTTCATGGGCGACGGCCTCGGCGCCGGCCAGGTTCAGGTCGGCGATGGCGACCGCGGCGCCGGCGCGCGACAGGGTCAGCGCGATTTCCTTGCCGATGCCGCTGGCGGCGCCGGTGACGACGGCGACTTTTCCGTTCAGATTACTCATGCTGGGGACCTCCGGGTAAGGATGCCGCGAGCCGGGATGCGCCCGCGGATGCGAGGGGCATGGTTTCGATGGTAGCGCGCCAAAATGAGAGCGGCCTGAATGCGGCGGGCCGGTAACCATCTATGTCATTTGCTTCCGCCGGGGCTTCGCGCCGGGGCCGATGCCGGGATCGCGGCCGAGAAGAGGTCGTCGGCGGCGCGGCGCGCGCCGGGACGCGCTGTTACCAACCGGCCCGGCGCACCGCAAGCGGACATTGCCGATTGCGGCCCGCTGCGCGAGAATCCGCGGCAGTCGACGCCGCCGCGAGGCGGCTATCCGGATTTCTTACAGGGCAAAGACAAACGTGGCATCGGTCATGGCGGGTCAGGCGGGCAAGGGCGGGAACGTGGCGGGCAGATGGGCGCGGCGCATGGCGGTGTCCCTGCTGGTCCTGGCGACAGGGGCGGCGCAGGCCGCCCACGTCGTGGTGGACACCGGCCATACCCCGAAGCAGCCGGGCGCGACCGGCGCCAGCGGCCGGGTGGAGTATCTGTATAACCTGGACCTGAGCGGCGCGGTGGCCGCTGACCTGCTGGCCCTGGGGAACCGCGTGACGCGCGTTTCCGCCGACGGCGCCGAGGTGCCGCTGGGCCGGCGCACCCGGATCGCGCCGGATGCGGATTTCTTCATCTCGATCCACCACGATTCGATGCAGCAGCGGTACATCGACGCCGGCCGCCAGCGTGAGTTCGCGGGGTTCTCCATCTTTGTCTCGCAGCTCAATCCGCGCTACGAGGACAGCCTGCGCTGTGCCAGGGCGATCGGCGAGGCGTTGCTGGCGGCGGGCGAGAAGCCGTCGCTGTATCACGCCGAGCCCATCGCCGGTGAAAACCGGCCGTTGCTGGACCGTCGCCTGGGGGTGCATCGCTACGACGGGTTGGCGGTGCTCAAGACCGCCGTCATGCCGGCGGTGCTGGTGGAGGCGGGCGTGATCGTGAATCCGGACGAGGAAGCCAGGCTGGGCAAGCCGGAGACCGTCCAGCGGCTGGCGCGCGCGATCGCCGATGGCGTGCAGGCTTGCCAGGCGCGATAGGGGCGCACGGACCCCGAAACTGGCGATGGCCGGCGAGATGGATAAAATCCCGGATTCGAAGGGGCGGGCCGCGCCGCCCAACGCGGGTATGACGGCGCGACCCGGAGGCGATCCGGCCCGTGGCATGCGTTCCGAGGACAAGGACTGATGATGCTGAAAAGAAAACTGACGACACTGGCCATGGGCCTGGCAATCACGCTGACGGGCCTGTCCATGGCGCCCGCCCAGGCGCAGGCGCCCGCGCAGCAAAAGGAAGAGCCCGAGCGCTATGGCCCGTTCTTCTATCTGCCGAGCGAACCGAACCTGCTGATCTACGTCGGCGCGGTCAGCGCCAACGACCTGCTGCACATGAAGAAGGCGTTGCGCGAGCATCCGAGCATCACCACCCTCATTCTGCAGAACAACGGTGGCGGCCTGGTGCACATCGGGCTGGTGGTGGCCGAGGAGGTCTACGAGCGCGGACTCAATACCTATATTCCCAAGGACAGCTACTGTGCCTCGGCCTGCGCGTTCGTGTTCTTTGCCGGGCGCCAGCGCCTGGCCGAAGGCCGCCTGGGCGTGCACCAGATCACCGCGCCCGAGATGACGGGCGAACAGGCCCAGTTCGGGGTGTCGGACATCGTCGCCACCCTGCCGAAGTATGGGGTGTCGGCGGATGTGCTGGGCATCATGTTCAGCACGCCGTCCAAAGAGATGTATTTCTTCTCGCCACAGGAAATCGCCAAGTACGGCATCAACCGCACGGGCAACGTGAGGACGGCCGCCAACGAGCCCGCGCAGGGGGGCACCCCGCGCACGGCGCCGCCTGTGCCTGCGCCCGCCGCCGCGCCCGC
>CALMPB010000427.1 GCA_937871985.1 uncultured Burkholderiaceae bacterium | reverse complement strand
GATAGGGGAGCGCGGAGCCTTTGGCCCCGAAGCAGTGAAGCCGAACTCCAACCGGCAAGATCCGGTCCAGGTGCTCGACGACGGCAATCAGCCCCTCCGGGCCTTTGATGTCTCGCCGGCACATGCTGCCGACGCCGATCGTTGCGCCAGGAACCATGGACCATGCCAGGGCATCGGCGCAGCGTTCATAATCGCTAGGGATCCGGCCTTGCAGCACCGGCATAAACCTGCCTGAAATGCCGGCGTCTGCGGCTCGTCGCCGCGTTTCGCGATTGGCGCCGATGGTGCGGGCGAGGCGCTCGTCTATGCTCGCGCGGTCGTGCGCTATCTCGCTTTCGACCGGATAGTCGAAGCTTGCGAAGAGCATGAACGGATGCGCTGCAGCCAGGCTGACATAGCGGTCGATCGTCCAGGGAAACCCGCCGTAGGCGACGTGGCTGGTGAAGCCGCCGCAATCGAGAATGAGCGAGCGACCTTCGGGGATATTCCGCAGCTGCGCATAATCCCAGCCCATCCATCGGCGGTCGGGTGTTTGGCCCTTCCAGCGAGACAAGCCGTTTGCTGAAACGAGTATGGTTGCCTTCAGGGTTAGCGCCCTGCGCAGCAACGGTCCTTGCCGCAAGTGCGGTAGGCCAAGGGCGATGTCGATCATGGCGGCTCTTAGCGGGTAAGCTGCGCGGGGCAGTCGATGATCTCGGCGCTGAGGCTGTCGAAGGAATTTACCTCTTCGCGCGCGCTGTAGACCTCTGCATCGACGAAGGCATAGCTTTCCGGCCCGGTGAAGCTGGGGTTACCGAGATGGTCAACGTCGTCAATGCATCGCCCGACGACCCCTACCCGGCCTTGGGGCACCCATTCGGCCCAATCGCCCCAAGCTGCGGTGACGACAATCTTTCCGACCGCGTTGAGGTATGCCGCGCGCCGCTTCAGGACGTGCGATTCATTGACCGGAACCGTCTCGCCGGTGAAGGCGGTGTAGGCATGTGTGTGCCAGCAGCGAACCGTGTCGCGGGCAACCTGGATGTGGGAGGGTGCGTAGACATTGTTGCTGCGGAACTCGTCTTCAAAGGCGAGGACAACTCTGCCCCAAGCAACGTGCTTTTCGTAGGCGCCTGCCTCGAGCGCGAGAGCTAACGGCATCGCCTTCTGGCGGGCTTCGGAAAGCATCAACCCGCCATGCGAAGAGGTAGCAACTGACCAGATGCCGGGCAGGATTTGCTCGGCCTGCTCGACGTTGCCCCATGGCGAGGTCTCCGGGCGAAGCGAAGGCGTGTGATTTTGCATGACGATCTCCTTGTTCGATCGTCACCCTCCCCCTCCTCTTTCCCGTCCTGCACATCGCTTCACCGGGAATGTTTACGGAAATTCCTAAAGTCTTCCGGCGTGATTGCTCTTGGTCGTGGAGGTTGCCCTGCACGTTCCTCCAGCGCTGATGGAGGAGGCGGCGGAGGATCCAGTGGGGTCCAACTGGGCGTTGGTCCATAGGCACCGCAATTGGAGCATTTCAGATATCGGCAAAAATTGCGCCAGCTGGTGTCTTTCCGTCTTTGCGACAGCCAGGCCGAAAGCTCAGCCGGCACGAACATACAGGCGTGTCCGCATACTTTGCAGCGCACTTCAATCGTCCCGCCCTTGCGACTGACTTCCGACAAATCTCGTGGGCTGGCGATCATCTTCAGCCTTTAGAACGAATATGGAACATCGGCAAGATCTGCCTCCATCCACAATCCTGTATTGATTGGCCAGGATCCCGTATGTTCCCAAAATGTTCTAGTCTGGTATAGTGGAATGATCTGCCCTCTTTGGCGAGTACCGATGCCTCCCGTTTTACGCCTCCACGAAGTGCCTTTCGATCAGGTTCCATGTGAACTGAAGCTGCTGTGCGCCACGGTTCCGGCCGGTTTTCCGTCGCCGGCTGCTGACGATATCGAAGAGCCGATCGATCTAGGCCAGTGGCTGATTGAGAATCCCGCGGCGAGCTATGTGATGCGTGTTGATGGATATTCCATGTCCGGCGCCGGCATAAACGACGGTGACTTGATCGTAGTCACCCGCGCTGTGAAACCACGTCCCGGCCATATCGTCGTGGCAGTGGTTCACGGCGAACGAACGCTAAAGCGTCTTAGGAAAATGGATGATCGGCTGTGGCTCGTGCCAGAGGCGGATGGGTACCCCACCATTCTGGTCGACGAGTACGTCGAGGTATGGGGAGTCGTTGCGGGCCTGGCTAGGCGCTACCTGTGAGCGCACCTCTTTGCTTGATCGACTGCAATAATTTCTACGTTTCGTGCGAGAGAGTGTTTAGGCCGGACCTAAATGGCGTCCCGGTTATAGTAGCTTCAAACAATGATGGCTGCGCAGTCGCTAGATCAGCAGAAGCGAAAGCGCTTGGCATAAAGATGGGTGAACCACTCCATCTAATTAAAGATAAGATTAAAGCTCATTCAATCAGGGTTCTTTCTTCTAATTACACTTTGTACGCAGATGTGCAGCGAAGAATTATCAAGTCTCTCGAACCTTTTGCAAAGGATGTCGAGATTTACAGTATCGATGAAAATTTTCTAGATCTGGCAGGTTTCGAGCACCTCGATCTGGTTGCTCATGCGCAGGCTATGCGTGAAAGGGTCCTGCAATGGACCGCCATCCCGACATGTGTGGGCATAGGAACGTCGAAGACGCTCGCCAAGCTGGCAAATGCTGCTGCGAAAAAGAACCCACTGTTTGATGGGGTTGCTGATCTGCGGGATGAGCAAACCCGAAAGTGGGTACTCGATCGGTTTTCCGTCGAGGACGTGTGGGGAGTGGGCCGCGCAACCGCCGCCAAGGTCAACGCGCTGGGGATCGCCACTGCCGGTCACCTACGTGACATGCCTATGAAACAGGCGCGTTCCGTCGGCGGAGTTGTGCTCGAGCGCATCGTTGCCGAACTGCGCGGTATTCCATCATCGGCCGTCGAAGTTATGGAGCCGCCGCGCAAAGGCATGGCGGTCACTCGTTCATTCGGCAAACCGGTTACCGATTTCGAGACCTTGATGGGTGCCATCGCTCAATATGCGTCCAGAGCCGGCGAAAAGCTGCGTAATCACGGTTTGGTCGCAGGACGACTAACCGTGTTTTTCCATACCAACCGCTTCAAGGATAATTCTGCGCAGTACGGCGCATCGAGAATGCTCACTTTGCATCCGATGACCAATGACACTCTGGAACTCCTGCAGGCTGCCCGGAAGGGCGCGGAGCGTGGGTGGAGGGAGGGTTTCGCCTATACCAAGGCGGGCATCATGCTTGAGGACTTGATTGCAGCGGATGCTCGCCCCCGGACGCTTTTCGAGGCTGGGGACGATCGGCGAGATCGCCTCATGGGCGCGCTCGATTCAATCAATGGCAAATACGGGAAGATGACCGCACTGACCGCCACCCAAGGGTTCAAGCGGGAATGGCGTACTAAAGCCGATCTGAAATCCCCATCTTACACGACACGGATTTCGGATGTTCCCGTAGTGCGGTGCTGATCCGTTAGAGAGCCGGGCGAACGCGCGCTTTCGATCGGCGCTCCGGCACCGCTGGCAGTGAACTTTCGGCAGCAGTTCTAACCGGGGCAGGCAGGATAGCCGGCCTCCAGGGCGGGGCCCTCAAGGATCGATTGTCGATTTTTAACAGCACTTTGTCACGCACGCTCGATATCGCTCTACATCTATTTGATAAGCTTGGAGATAGTAGTGCGAAAACATATTGTGATGGCGGCTTGCGTCGTCCTGGCCATGGCAGGGAGTGTTCAAGCCGCCGTCCCGGCACGCGGCCCCGTTCAGGATGCCATCAACAATCTGCTGGACCCGATGCACTGGATCAAGTCGGAAGACCTCGTTGTGGCCGGGGTGCAGCTGGACATGTCGCCGGAACAGGCGCGCTCGGCTCTGATCGCTAAGGGCTTCACGCCCAAGGCGGAAGATCCGACCCAGGATTCGTGGTCAGCGAAAGTCAACGAAGCTCTCGTCTCGCGGGGCAAAGGGACGGTGGACAAGTCGAAGGTGCCGTTGTTCACGATGGCGTCGGGCAGCCAGGGGGAGCGTATCGAGGTCTGGTATGCGGCCACCGCGAGTGGCGCGCGCGTTTCCAGCGTGAAGTACCAGATCCCGTCGAACCGCATGGACAATGCCCGCTTCCTGGCTAGTGCCGATGCCCGATATGGGCGAGCTACCTATCAATCGGCGAAGACCCGTGTCTATTGCACGAAGGGGTCGGACAGCCGGTCATCCTGTTCAGAAAGCGGCATCGTCATGGGGCGTCCCGGGTTGATCGTGGATGCAGACTTCTCCCTGAATACGCTCAGGCTTGAAGAAGGCGATGCGCCGAGAGAGGCCCGCAAGCAGCGCATGGCTGCCGAAATAGAGGCAAAGGCGCCTCGGAACGCGGCCGCTTCGTTCTGAGATCGGGCAAAGTGATGCCGGTACTGCATTAAATGACGCGGAAAGGCCGCCATCCCGTCTAAGGAGCGGCGGCCTTTTGCGATGATCAAGTCTTCACGCGGAATCGATCATAGCCTCAAGGCGATCCAACAGATCAGTGGCTTCAATTTCATGCTTGCCGAAGGTGATGGTGCGGTGAAATTCCTCGAATCGTGCTCGCTCTTCGGCCTTGCGGGCAAGATAATGGGGGGTGTGCTCCCTCAAGAGCTGAACCGCAAAATCAGCTTCCAGGCCAGTTCGATAGTCGAGGAATGCTACGATCGCATCAGGGCGAACTCGGCCTGCCTGTGTAACGAGATCAAACAGCGGTTTCTTGATCGCAACCTGTACGCTCTTTCGGCGCATTCGGTATTGGAAGCTGACCAGTTGTTCTAGAAACGCACGTTCTTCGTGACGCTCGACAGGTATGAAGCGATTACCCTTGAAGATCGGTTGGGCATAAGCGCGAAGCGGAAGATAGCCTTCGCGCCTATTATGCTCCCCCACCACCGCCAGAACCAGGAATGGTGGTTCCACCTTTGCCCGTATGATGCCAGTGTGCTGGATACGGTTCCTGATCTCCAAGTCACCCAGACCAGTGTGGATCGTCGTCCCGGATATCTCCCTGGCCTCGAGCAATATGAATGCCTGAGGCGCGTAATCATCAGGCCAATCGCTCTCGCTTGCGCGTAACCTGGCTTGCACCCGGCGCGCCTCCCAATCTTTCACATTGAAG
>CALMPB010000426.1 GCA_937871985.1 uncultured Burkholderiaceae bacterium | reverse complement strand
CAGGTCAATCGTCTCGCCGAAGCTTTTGTAGACCAGGCCGGATGAGCTGACGTACTCGACGCCAGGCTTCTTGAGGCGCCATTCCCTGAATGCCGCGTCGGACAAGTCAGCACGAAGATCCGCTCCTGCAAACGGCCCCTTCGGCCCCGACCAGAGCGCCTTCAACTCATCCAGATCCAAAGGCGCGACGTAATCGGCCGGCGGCATGCTCCAGCCCAACTTCTTGCGCCGTCCCGGAATAGCAAGTTTGTTTGGAAACCCCATGACGAAATCGACGCCAGCCTTCCTGGCGTCTTCGTACGCAAGATTCCCGAGCTCGGCGAAAAACCCATGCTTGCGATGGCTGGGCGCCACCATCGAGGTAATGGACAAATAGCTGTTGACTGCCTTCCCGTCACCGTCCGCCATCGGCATGGAGATCATTCCATAGTGGCCTACGGCGCGATCCCCATCCAACGCAAGCGCCACGTAGGGGTCTCCGCCAGGATTGGCCGTGTAAAGCCACTGCCACAGTTCTTCACTCAGCGAAGAATCAAAACACTCAGCGAAAAGCTGCGAAATGGCCGGAAAGAAACCGACCAGCTCATCCCGCTTGCGAACAACAATGGATCTAGTCATTTTTTACCGCCGCCTTTACCGAACTCGGAAGATTCACAACGCGGTCTTCCAGCCATTCCGCAGATTCCAGGGATCCTCGCAGGCTCTTCTCATACATGGGAAGCCGGCTCATGAGCTGCCAGATCGGACGCGTCATTACGCCGCTGCCGTTAGTCTCGGCTAGCAGCCTGTCCCTGGCGCCTCTGTCCTCGCATATCACGGCGTTGAGCCAGTAATTGCACTGGGCGAAGTCGGATTCCGCAAAGAACGCCAACTCGCTATCTTTGAGCAACTGCTTGTACGCTTCAGCCAGCAGGCGTTTCTCCGCCAGGAACGTCGCCAGCATTTCCAGTTGCGCGCAGCCCAGCGCCGCATTCAGGTTCGGCAGACGGTAATTGAACCCTAGCTGATCATGTACGTATTCATACTGATGAGGAACCTTCGCCGTGGTCGTCATATGCTTGGCGCGGGCTCCGAGCTCCTCGGAGGCCAGCAGCATGCCGCCGCCGCCCGTGGTGATGACTTTGTTGCCATTGAAGCTCAAGGTCCCCACATCGCCGAAGGTTCCGGTGTGTTTGCCCCGGTAATAACTACCAAGGGACTCCGCCGCATCCTCCACCAGAGCCAAATGCCAGCGTTGGCAAACCGCAATCAATTCGTCCAGCCTAACAGGATGGCCGAAGGTATGCATGGGCAAGCAAGCCTTGATCCGGCGGCCCGACTCCTTATGGCGGCATTCGCCGTCATCGTCCAATATCGCGTGCTCTTCCAACCATGCGGCGACGGCCGTCGGCGACAACCCCATCGTGTCGCGGTCCACGTCGACGAATACCGGTTCGGCGCCGGCGTAGTGAATGGCATTGCATGTCGCGACAAACGTCAGCGGCTGAGTGATCACCAGGTCGTCGCGCTCCACCCCTACCAGCCGCAACGCGACATGCAGGGCAGCGGTGCCGTTGACCGTGGCCACGGCTTTCGCGCTGCCGGTGAACTTCTCCATGTCCCGCTCAAACCGATCCACGTATGCGCCAACGCTCGACACGAACGTGGAATCGATAGTGTCCTGAACATAGGCCTTTTCCGACCCGACAAATGCGGGCGCGTGCAACGGGATGAACCCGCTGGTGGAATAGTGATCTCGTACGAAGTCAATAATTCTCTTTGCCATGGCGATCACACGTTGTAGAGACCAGTCTTGTACTTCTTGAGGTTTTCTTCCCGCATGAACCAGTCGATGGTCCGCTGCAGGCCTTGCCGGATGTCGAATTTCGGCTCAAACCCGGTCAATTCCCGAATGAGGCTGTTATCGCCCCAGAGACGGAACACCTCGGAGTTCTCCGGCCGCAAACGCTGCTCGTCGACGATGAACTCCACGTCGCGTCCCATCAGTTCACGGATGACGTTCAAGGTATCGCCCACGGAAATTTCGTAGTTCGACGCGATATTCACGGTCTTGCCGACAGCCGCCTCGCTCTCAGCCAAAGCCACGAAACCGCGGCAGGTGTCGGCCACATAGTTGAAATCGCGAGTCGGAGACACGTCTCCCAGCTTGATCGATTTCTTGCCGCTGGCGATCTGGCCAATAATGGTGGGAATCACCGCCCGGGCCGACTGGCGCGGACCGTAAGTGTTGAACGGGCGAGCAATCGTAACCGGCAGGCCGAATGCATTGAAGAAGCTCATTGCCATCGCATCGGCGCCAATCTTGGAGGCGCTGTAAGGCGATTGCGGTTGCAGCGGATGCTTCTCGTCGATGGGCACATACTGGGCCGTGCCGTAAACCTCGCTGGTCGACGTGTGGATCACGCGCTTTACGCCGTTTTCCTTGGCCGCCTGGCAGATGTTCAGGGTTCCCTTGACGTTCGTATCGACGTAGCTATCCGGCGCCACGTACGAATACGGGATCGCGATCAGCGCCGCCAGGTGATAGACAATGTCGATGTCCTTCGTAATCTCTTTGCAATAATGAGGATCGCGCACATCACCCGTGACAACTTCGATCTTGTCAAGGCAATCGATATCCTCCAGCCAACCCCAGTAATTGAACGAGTTGTACTGGGACAATGCCCTCACGGTATGCCCCTGCGAGACCAGAAACTCAGTCAAATGCGACCCGATGAATCCGTCCGCACCAGTCACAAGAATCTTGCTCATTACTTAGCTCCAAATTTCTTGCTGCTTTCGAGCAGCAAATTCAACGATTCAGTCGTATATTCCAGCGAACGTTCCACGCCGCCTTCTTTTTTCGAGCCGCCGCTTTCTGCGTCAGCAAGAATCACATCAAAGAAATTCTGGGGATCGCTATAGACGTTATATGCGCCGCTGGCGACCTCCTCTGCATAATTGTTCTTGGCTGTTTCCCCGCACAGGAATACCGATGCGCCAAACAATTCCGCTTCCGCGCTGACCGACGACCCTTCCGAAATGACCGCATCGGTTTCTTTCAGGATTGGCACCAAAAGCGCAGCATCCAGTTCTTCGGAACAAATTACCTTCGCCATCGTCGGGTAATCCTTGAACGCATCAGCTCCAAATTTCTTCAAGGCCTTGGGATGGTTCCTGATCATGAAGGTGAATTCCGCCGGAGCGGCCGTTATCACATCGATCAGCCACTGGGGGATCTCGGTGCTGAGTTGCATCGCAACGAGCACCTTGGGTCCAGGACGCTCCAGGTCGTGCTGGACAGACCGCGGCAAGCCAGCCCCGAACTTGAGTTGCCGCGCCAGCCATGTATGGCCAATGATCAATGGCTTTGCCCAGGGGAATATCTTCCGGATATTCTCCGCTTCCTTCTTGGACCACACCATGAAGTAATCGGGCAACGCCGGGTAGCCAGCGCTGGGGGCTTCATTCCAGTCGTTGTACAGCGGATTCCAGCCGACCTGGATACCGTGCTGAATATCAACTGTCAAAATACCCAAGCTCCGGGCTGCCGAAATCAAGGGAGGGCACATATGGAATGCCGGAACAAAAACCACCCTGGGCTTCAGACGCTTGAACAGGTTGATATAGAACTCTCGCGTACTCATTTCCCAGTCCACCACCGACTCCAACCCTTCCAGAGTGAGAGTCACCGACGGCAGATAGCGGATAGCTGTGGGGAAGAAATCGCGATGAAAATCCAGGCGATGCCGGTATCCCTGTTGGTATAACGAGGGTGAAAACACCAGCAGCGGCTTATGGTAGTACGATAGGGCCTTCCGTATCCCTTGCGAGTTGGAACGGATGATCTCTACTTTCCTTGCGCTGCCCACGGTCTTGGCGCATTCATACACAGTGTCTGTGACACGGTAAAAATACTTGTCCTCGAGCTCCACCTGCTCGGTCGCATTTGTAAAAGTGAAAAAGAGAAAATCGACGCCCTCGGTCTCCTCCACCTGCTCCAATTCCTGGACGCCATACTTGCTCGCAAACAGGCTGCGAAGGCTGTATGGCAACTCCGCCGAGCTTCCCATCGATACACGCGAAGGTTTGAGCAGTTGGGAACCCCGCGGGTCACGCCTTGCGTTAAGCGCGATGTACTGACACACGAGATGAGAACGCAGGTAAGGCCAGAACGGCTCATCGCCGACCTTCAACGTATTCACATTGAAGCTAGATGCGAAGTTCGTAATCTCGGCCATGTAAAGCGGAAGAGTCTTGAACTGGATCGGCTTCGCCGCGGCGGGAGCCACCTTGGCCGCGGGAGCAGCCGCCTTGGGCGCCGGTTTCCGAGCGGCAGCAGCAGCGGCAGCAGCAGCAGCAGTAGCATTTACCTGGCCAGAGGTAGGCACGCCGATTTTCTTCTTCAACATATCGGAGAAAAATAGACCCGGCGTACGGA
>CALMPB010000425.1 GCA_937871985.1 uncultured Burkholderiaceae bacterium | reverse complement strand
TCGGCTATTTCCAGCACTCCTTCGCCGTCTATGACCGCGAGGGCGAGCCCTGCCCTACACCCGGTTGCGGCGGGCATGTCGAGCGGATCGTGCAGAGCGGACGCTCGACCTTCTATTGCCGGGCCTGCCAGCACTGAGCGTCGAAACCCGGAAATCGATTCCGCTTGTCCAGGCCACGCGACAGGCGGGATGAGCTGATTCCACCTGGCTGCAAAATGCTCTAAGACCGGATCACATTGATCGGCGCCGTAAAACCAGGAGGCAGGGCCATGACCTATGAAACCATCATCGTGGAGACACGCGGCAAGGTCGGGCTGATCACGCTGAACCGGCCGAAAGCGCTCAACGCGCTCAATTCCCAGGTGCTGGCGGATATCGTCGCCGCGGCCAAGGCGTTCGATGCCGACCCCGGCATCGGCGCGCTGGTCGTCACCGGATCCGAGAAGGCCTTCGCGGCCGGCGCCGACATCAAGGAGATGCAGGCGATGTCCTTTGTCGAAGCCTATGTGAGGGACTTCTTCGTTGGCTGGGAGGAATTCACCCGCGCCCGAAAGCCGGTCATCGCTGCAGTAGCCGGCTACGCGCTCGGCGGCGGCTGCGAGCTGGCCATGATGTGCGACTTCATCATCGCCGCCGACAATGCGAAATTCGGCCAGCCTGAGATCACGCTGGGCGTCATGCCCGGCATGGGCGGATCGCAGCGGCTGACCCGATTCGTCGGCAAGTCGAAGGCCATGGACATGTGCCTGACCGGGCGGATGATGGACGCCGCCGAGGCCGAGCGTTCCGGCCTGGTGTCGCGGGTCGTGCCGGCGGCCGAGCTGGTCGAGGAGGCACTCAAGGCCGCCGCGAAGATCGCCGAATTCTCCTTGCCATCCGTGATGATGACGAAGGAAGCCGTGAACCGGGCCTACGAGACGACGCTGACCGAGGGACTGCGTTTCGAACGCCGCCTGTTCCACTCGCTTTTCGCTCTGGACGACCAGAAGGAGGGCATGGCTGCCTTCGCCGAAAAGCGCAAGCCGAACTTCACCCACAGGTAGGATGCCGGCTTCCCAAAAAGACGGGCCGGCGACGTTGACGCGCCGGAAAAGCTGAACTATAAGCCGCACCAACCGAGGCGGCCCCGTGGCTGCCCGTTTGTTTTTTGCGCCCTGCGGCACGCCGCAGCCGCCCACAAGATCGGATAGAGAGGCAACATGGCGAATACCTCGTCGGCCAAGAAGGCAACGCGTAAGATCGCCCGCCGCGCGGCGATCAACAAGAACCGCCGCTCGCGCGTGCGCACCTACGTCCGCAAGGTCGAGGAAGCCCTCGCCGCCGGCGACAAGGCAGCCGCCGTGGAGGCCTTCAAGGTCGCGGAACCGGAATTGATGCGCGCCGCCACCAAGGGTGTGCTGCACAAGAATACGGCTTCCCGGAAGGTCTCCAGACTCGCTCAGCGCGTCAAGGTCCTGTCTGCCTGATATCCCGCAAGGGAAAACTGATCTTCTTTGAAACCCGGCCGCACAGGCCGGGTTTTTTCGTTTGCCGGCAAGTACTTAAAAAGAAAGCTCGGTAAAGGTCACCGCAGACGTATTTCAGATTTCGGAAATCCTTTGCCGGCATATACATTCCGACTGATATTCACGGCTGCTGAAACAGCTCAACCACAGGACGGAGGTCGGCACAAATTGCTTTTATTTTTCAAATAGTTACAGATGGTCATTCACAACTTGTCCACATCGCGCTCCGGCTACGGGGGACAAGTGGCTGTCAAGAGAATTATTTCAGAAAATTTCAATTCGGGTGGCGTTTTTCATATTCGCCGGAAAAGGGTTTGAATCACAATGGGTTTGCCAAAATGTGCTCTGGCGGCACGGTCTCCGAACCCCTTCAGGCTAACCAGATTCCTTAAAAATCGGTTAGTCGTGGCCTTGCCCTATCCACAACGATTTCGGTAATGTCCATCCATCGAAAGGGACGGGCTCTTGCCCTGACCCAGCCTGAAACGGCCAGCTTAAATTGGCGAAGTTTACGACGTGGATCATTTCCGCGCTCGGGTTGGTTTGCCTTTTCGATACAGTAGGGGACTGGGCGTATTTGTATATGGCAAGAGGACGGCGCGCCGGCGCTTTTTTGGCCGGGTGGAATCCTGTTGTCTTGTCGCCAGCGCGGATCGACTTCCCAAGGGTCGGCTCGTTTCCCCTAGAACTATGAGGCATGAGCACCCGCCAGCGGCGGTGGGTGCATCACGCTCAGGAAGATCGTCGGACCCATGGATGCAGGAGGCGCATCCCCGGCGCAGTGCAGGTACAAAAAAAGGACGTCGAACATGCAAAGCGGCATAGAAAGGGAGATCAGCGGTGAGCTCCCATTTCCTGGATCCATGGCCGGGGACGAGGCGGTTTCTTCCAGCGACGCAGACCAGAAGTTCGAGCGGGTCAAGGCCCAGTTGAAGGCGCGCCTGGGCGCGGAGGTGTATTCCAGCTGGTTCGGCCGCATGAAGGTGGCCGAGGCTTCGAAAGGTATCGTGCGCATCTCGGTGCCGACCGCGTTCCTGCGCTCGTGGATCAACGGTCACTATCTCGACCTGATCGCGGACCTGTGGAAGCAGGAAGACGCCGACATCCTGAAGGTCGAGATCGTGGTGCGCAATGCCACCCGCCAGGCCCGAAACAGCAGCGAGCCGGAAACGATTCCAGCCCGCAAGATGACCAAGCAGACGCAGACCGCGCTGGCGGCTGGCACGGCCGGCAGCGGCCGCGTCGAACGCGCCCCGGCACAGCGTGCGGGCGTCCAGGCCGAAGGTGATTTCCGCCACAATGTGCTGGGGTCCCCGCTCGACCCCCGCTACACCTTCTCTTCCTTCATCGAGGGGCCGTCCAACCGGGTGGCGTTCGCCGCCGCCAAGGCTGTCGCGGAATCGCAATCCAGCGCCGTGCGCTTCAATCCGCTTTTCCTGCATGCCACCGTCGGCCTCGGCAAGACGCATCTCCTGCAGGCGATCGCGGCGGAATCTCTGAAGCAGAATCCGAAGTCGCGCGTCGTCTACCTGACGGCCGAATACTTCATGTGGCGCTTCGCCACCGCGATCCGCGACAACAACGCGCTGACGCTGAAGGAACAGTTGCGCGACATCGACCTTCTCATCATCGACGACATGCAGTTCCTGCAGGGCAAGTCGATCCAGCACGAGTTCTGCCACCTGATCAACATGCTGCTGGACAGCGCCAAGCAGGTGGTGGTGGCCGCCGACCGGCCGCCGGCGGAACTGGAGTCGCTCGAACCGCGCGTGCGCTCCCGCCTCAATGGCGGCGTGGCGCTGGAAATGTCTGCGCCGGACTTCGCCATGCGGCTCGGCATGCTGAAACTGCGCCTTGCGACCGCCAAGGCCGACGACGCTACGCTCGACATCTCCGAGGAGATTCTCAACCACGTCGCCCGCACCGTGACCGGTAGCGGCCGCGAACTGGAAGGCGCGTTCAACCAGCTGCTGTTCCGCCAGTCCTTCGAGCCGCAGATCACCATCGACCGCATCGACGAGATCCTCGGCCATATCTACCGTTCCGGCGAACCGAAGCGGGTGCGGATCGAGGACATCCAGCGCATCGTGGCCCGGCATTACAATGTGTCGAAGACCGAGCTCTTGTCCAACCGGCGCACGCGCACCATCGTCAAGCCGCGCCAGGTGGCGATGTATCTGTCCAAGGTGATGACGCCCCGCTCGCTGCCCGAGATCGGCCGGCGATTCGGCGGACGCGACCACACCACGGTGCTGCACGCCGTGCGCAAGATCGAGGACCTTTCCGGCGCCGACAACACGCTGGCTCAGGAACTGGAACTGCTGCGCAGGCTGATCAACGACCAGGCCTGACGGGTTTTCGGTTCTTGCCGCGGAGTGCCGGAAAACCGTCGGTCGGTTTCCCGAAACCCGACGGCAAAACGCCCGCTCGCGAAGTTCGCGACGTTTATCCCCAGAAAGCCCGCGCTGCCGCCCCTAAGCGGTGGCGCGGGCTTGCGTTTGCTGGGTTTTTCCTGTCAGTCTAAGCCGATTCTGAGCTTGTTCAGACCTTTCGCGGGGCGCCGCTTGCGGAGACCCGTTCATCCATTAAGCGGGCCTGTTTCGTCATGCGTGTTATCCTCGAACGGTCAAACCTCCTGAAGTCGCTCAACCACGTTCACCGTGTCGTGGAACGGCGCAATACCATCCCGATCCTGTCGAACGTGCTGCTCAATGCCGACGGCGCGAGCCTGGAGATGAAGGCGACCGACCTCGACCTCGAAGTCACGGAAGCCACGCCCGCCAAGGTAGAGCGCGGCGGCGCGACGACGGTGCCGGCGCACCTGCTCTACGACATCGTGCGCAAGCTGGCCGACG
Source organism: uncultured Burkholderiaceae bacterium (assembly GCA_937871985.1). The sequence goes on along the minus strand of CALMPB010000425.1, from coordinate 60 downwards.
GCGCCGAAGTGATGCTCAAGACCGACGAGGATGGCAACGCCATGACGGTGACGTCGGGCC
>CALMPB010000424.1 GCA_937871985.1 uncultured Burkholderiaceae bacterium | reverse complement strand
CATGGCCACCGACCTGCGCGCCTCGGCCAGCCTGGTCATCGCCGGCCTGGCCGCCAGGGGCGAAACCACGGTCGAGCGCATCTACCACCTGGACCGGGGCTATGAACGCATGGAGCACAAGCTGCGCTCGGTCGGCGCCAATATCCAACGCATAGTACGAGAACAAGCATGAGCCTTGACAAGCCCCTGACCCTCGCCCTTTCCAAGGGACGGATTTTCGAAGAAACCCTGCCCCTGCTGGCCGCGGCCGGCGTGCACGTGACCGAAAACCCCGAGTCCTCGCGCAAGCTCATCCTGCCCACCAGCGATCCGGGCCTGCGCCTGATCATCGTGCGCGCCTCCGACGTGCCCACTTATGTGCAATACGGCGCCGCCGATTTCGGCATTGCCGGCAAGGACGTGCTGTTCGAGCATGCCGCCGAACACTCCGGCGGGCTGTACCAGCCCATCGACCTGAACATCGCCAAATGCCGCCTTTGCGTGGCGGTGCGCGAAGGCTTCGACTACCAGGCCGCCGTGCTGCAGGGCTCGCGCCTGCGGGTCGCCACCAAATACGTGCAGGCCGCGCGCGAACACTTCGCCCGCAAGGGCGTCTACGTCGACCTCATCAAGCTGTACGGCTCCATGGAGCTGGCTCCGCTGGTCGGGCTGGCCGACGCCATCGTCGACCTGGTCTCCACCGGCAACACGCTCAAGGCCAACCACCTCGTGGCCGTCGAAGATATCGTGCCCATCTCGTCGCGCCTCATCGTCAACCAGGCTTCCCTGAAAACCCGCTCCAAAGCCCTGCAGCCGCTCATCGACGCCTTCGCGCGCGCCTCGGCCCTCCAGGACTGACGGGTTGTTAAGGTATACACTCTTTATTTGATCGTCCTCGACAGATCCGCCTTCAGCTCCCGTTCGTTTATGCCCCTGATCAAACGCCTAGATTCCCGCTCCGACGATTTCGCGCAAACGCTGCGAACGCTGCTAGCCTTCGATGCTTCGCAAGACGAAGCCATCGAGCGCGTCAGCGCCGATGTCCTCAAGGACATCCAGCACCGTGGCGACGCCGCCCTGCTCGAATATACCCAGCGCTTCGACCATGTGCCGGCGCAGTCCGTGGCCGAACTGGAAATCCCCAAGGCCGAATGGCAGGCTGCGCTGCAAGCCCTGCCCGCCGAGCAGCGCGGCGCGCTGGAAACCGCCGCCCGAAGGGTTCAGGCGTATCACGAACATCAACGCACCGAAACCTGGACCTACACCGAGCCCGACGGCACGGTGCTGGGCCAAAAAATCACGCCGCTCGACCGCGTCGGTCTGTACGTGCCGGGCGGCAAGGCGGCGTATCCGTCGTCGGTGCTCATGAACGCCATTCCCGCCAAGGTGGCCGGCGTTCCTGAGGTCGTCATGGTCACGCCAACGCCCAACGGCGCGCGCAACCCCATCGTGCTGGCGGCCGCCGCCGTCGCAGGCGTGGACCGCGTCTGGGCCATCGGCGGCGCGCAGGCCATCGGCGCCCTGGCCTACGGCACGCAAACCATCGCCTCCGTCGATAAAATCGTCGGCCCCGGCAACGCCTACGTCGCCAGCGCCAAGCGCCGCGTCTACGGCACCGTGGGCATCGACATGATCGCCGGCCCCAGCGAGATCCTCATCATCGCCGACGGCACGACCCCGGCCGACTGGATCGCCATGGATCTGTTTTCGCAGGCCGAGCACGACGAACTGGCCCAGGCCATTTTGCTGTGCCCCGACGCCGCCTACCTGGATCAGGTCTACGCCGCCATAGAACGCCTGCTGCCCACCATGCCGCGCGTCGATATCCTGCGCAGCAGCCTGAGCAACCGCGGGGCCCTCATCCTGGTGCAAGACCTGGATCAAGCCTGCGACATCGCCAACGACATCGCCCCCGAGCACCTGGAAATCTCCACCCAGAACCCCGAGGCCTGGGCTCAAAAAATCCGCCATGCGGGCGCCATCTTCATGGGCCGCTACAGTTCGGAATCGCTGGGCGACTACTGCGCCGGCCCCAACCACGTGCTGCCCACGGCGCGCACGGCGCGGTTTTCCTCGCCGCTGGGCGTGTATGATTTCCAAAAGCGCTCCAGCCTCATCAATGTTTCGCCGGCGGGCGCTCAAACCCTGGGACGCACGGCCGCCTTGCTTGCCCTGGGCGAAGGCCTGCAGGCGCACGCGGCCAGCGCGCAATACCGCCTTACCGAAAAGCACTGAGCACCGCACATTACCCGTACGGCCATCACCCACCCAGTCATCCGGCCAACCCCGCCACCAGGCGTGCAAACCGCCGCCCCGGCACTAAACCAGATCACCGAGTCCTGACCATGCGCACCGCCGACATTACCCGCAACACCAACGAAACCCGCATTCGCGTCGTCATCAACATCGACGGCACAGGCCGCCAGTCCATCAACACCGGGGTTCCGTTCCTGGACCACATGCTGGACCAGATCGCCCGCCACGGCCTCATCGACCTGGAAATCCAGTGCGACGGCGACACCCACATCGACGACCACCACACCGTGGAAGACGTGGGTATTACGCTGGGCCAGGCATTTGCGGCCGCCGTGGGCGACAAAAAAGGCCTGCGCCGCTACGGACACTCGTACGTGCCGCTGGACGAAGCCTTGTCGCGCGTGGTCATCGATTTCTCGGGCCGTCCGGGGCTGGAATACCACATCCCGTTCACGCGCTCGCACATCGGGCGCTTCGACGTCGACCTCACGCGCGAATTCTTCCAGGGCTTCGTCAACCACGCCCTGGTTACGCTGCATATCGACAACCTGCGCGGCGAAAACTCGCACCACCAGTGCGAAACCGTGTTCAAGGCCTTTGGCCGCGCCCTGCGCATGGCCATCGAGCTCGATCCGCGCAACGAAGGCGTCGTGCCTTCGACCAAAGGCGTCCTCTAAACCCAACCGTTTTCGTGCATTGTGAATACTATCGCCATCGTTGACTACGGCATGGGCAACTTCCATTCGGTTGCCCGGGCCCTGCGCGCGGCCGCCCCGGACGCCGACGTGCGCGTCTGCAGCCAGGCCCATGAAATCCAGAACGCCTCGCGCGTGGTGTTTCCCGGCCAGGGCGCCATGCCGGACTGCATCCGCACCCTCGACGAATCGGGGCTGCGCGAGGCCGTGCTGGAAGCGGCCCGCAACAAACCCCTGCTGGGCGTCTGCGTGGGCGAGCAAATGCTGTTCTCGCGCAGCGAAGAAGGCGACACCCCCTGTCTGGACATCTTTCCGGGGCTGGTCAAACGCTTCTCGGGACCGCAGTACGCCTCGCCCGGCCACCCCGAGCACGACGAAGAACTGCTCAAGGTGCCGCACATGGGCTGGAACCGCGTGCAGCAGACCAAGCCCCATCCGCTCTGGGAAGGCATTGCCGACAACACCCACTTTTACTTCGTGCATAGCTACTATGCCCAGCCGGCCGACGCGGCGCTGACCGCCGGAACCACCCATTACGGAGTAAGCTTTACCTGTGCGGTCGCCGCCGGCAATATTTTCGCCGTGCAATTCCACCCCGAGAAAAGCGCCGATGCCGGCCTGCGCCTGTATCGCAATTTTGTCGACTGGAACCCCTGACAGTTGCCTTAAACTTTCATTTTAAATTCCTGCCTTCACGAACTTCGATCATGCTTCTCATTCCCGCTATCGACCTCAAAGACGGACAGTGCGTGCGCCTGCGCCAGGGCGACCTCGGCGACGCCACCATTTTCTCGGAAGATCCCGCCGCCATGGCCGCCCAGTGGCTGGAGCAAGGCGCCCGCCGCCTGCACCTGGTCGACCTGAACGGCGCAGTGGCCGGCACGCCCAAGAACCAGATGGCCATCAAGTCCATCCTGGCGGCCATGGACAACCAGATTCCGGTGCAAATAGGCGGAGGCATCCGCGACCTGGACACCATTGAAAAATACCTGGATATCGGCCTGTCCTACGTCATCATCGGCACCGCGGCCGTCAAAGACCCCGGCTTCCTGCGCGATGCCTGCAGCGCCTTTCCCGGCAACATCATCGTGGGCCTGGACGCCCGCGAAGGCAAAGTGGCCACCGACGGCTGGAGCAAGCTCACGCGCCACGACGTGCTGGACATCGCCCGCAAGTTCGAGGACTACGGCTGCGAGGCCATCATCTACACCGACATCGGCCGCGACGGCATGCTGTCGGGCGTCAACATCGACGCCACGGTCAAGCTGGCCCAACATGTCAACATTCCCATCATCGCCTCGGGCGGCGTCACCGACCTGTCCGATATCCGGGCGCTGTGCGACGTCGAGGAAGAAGGCGTCGAGGGCGCCATTCTCGGCCGCAGCATCTACGAAGGCACGCTGGACTTCGCCGCTGCCCAGAACCTGGCCGACGAGCTGGGCGCGGACGAAACATGAACATCGCTGACGCGCTGAGCGACACGGCGCTGACCCGGCGCATCATTCCTTGCCTGGACGTCACCGCCGGGCGGGTGGTCAAGGGCGTCAATTTCGTCGACCTGGTCGACGCCGGCGACCCGGTCGAAATCGCGCAGCGCTACAACGAACAAGGCGCCGACGAACTCACCTTCCTGGACATCACCGCCACCAGCGACAACCGCGACCTCATCCTGCCCATCATCGAGGCCGTGGCCTCGCAAATCTTCATTCCCCTGACCGTCGGCGGCGGCGTGCGGCAAGTGGCCGACATCCAGCGCCTGCTCAACGCCGGCGCCGACAAAGTATCCATCAACAGCGCCGCCGTCTCCAACCCCGAGCTGGTCAAGGCGGCCGCCGACTATCACGGCTCACAATGCATCGTGGTCGCCATCGACGCGCGCCGCAGCTCGCAGCCCGGCGAACCGGCCAAATGGGAAATCTTCACGCACGGCGGGCGCAAGGCCACCGGCATCGACGCCGTGGAATGGGCTAGAAAAATGGCCAGCTACGGCGCCGGCGAAATCCTGCTCACCTCCATGGATCGCGACGGCACCAAGGCCGGCTTCGATCTCGAACTCACCCGCGCCGTGTCCGACGCGGTGCCGGTGCCGGTCATCGCCTCCGGCGGGGTCGGCAGCCTGCAGCACCTGGCCGACGGGGTCACCACCGGACGGGCCAGCGCGGTGCTGGCCGCCAGCATCTTCCACTACGGCGAACACACGGTGCGGCAGGCCAAGGAATTCATGGACCAACAAGGCATCAAGGTGCGCCTATGACCACCGACTGGCTCAATGCCGTTACGTTCGACGACGCCGGGCTGATCCCGGCCATCGCGCAGGACTTTCAAACCGGCCGCATTCTCATGGTGGCCTGGATGAACGCCGAGGCCCTGACCGAAACCGCCGCCACGCGCCGCGCGGTCTACTGGTCGCGCTCGCGCGGCAAGCTGTGGCGCAAGGGCGAGGAATCCGGCCATCAGCAAATCGTGCACGAAATCCGTCTCGACTGCGACGGCGACGTCATACTGCTGACGGTGGAACAAAAAGGCGGCATTGCCTGTCACACAGGCAGGGAAAGCTGTTTTTTCCGGCGCCTCGAAGGCGAGGCCGGCCAGGATGGCTGGGTTACCACCGATCCCGTACTCAAAGACCCCAAGCTGATCTACAAATGACCGACTCCACGCACTCCGAAGCAGAAATCCTGTATCGACTGGCCGACACCCTGGAATCGCGCCTGCCCCAGAACGGCGGCGATCCCGCTTCGTCGTATTCCGCCAAGCTGCTGGCCCGCGGCCCCGACGCCTTCCTGAAGAAGATCGGCGAAGAGGCCACCGAGCTCGTCATGGCCGCCAAGGACAACGCTCCGGATCGCATCGTCTACGAAATGGCCGACTTGTGGTTTCACAGCCTGGTCGCCCTGGCGCACTACCACCTTCGCCCCGAAGACGTGCTGCGCGAACTGGCCCGTCGCGAAGGCACTTCCGGCCTGGCCGAAAAAGCCAGCCGCGGCGATTCCAAATAGCACCCGGCGCGCGCGGCGCGAACACCCTGCACGATTCCCGATGGTTGGGTAGAATGAGGGCCCTGGGACACAAGCGCGGCACAGCCGCTTAACCGACAGAGTTGGGAGATAAAAATGGGTAGCTTCAGCATTTGGCACTGGCTGATCGTTCTGGTCATCGTGGCCCTTATTTTCGGTACCAAAAAATTGCGCAATATGGGTGAGGACCTGGGCGGAGCCGTCAAGGGCTTCAAGAAAGGCATGGCGGAAGCCAGCGGCGAAGCCAAAAAACCCGAAGCCGTCACCGAGCGTGTCCAGGACAGCGACACCATCGACGTGGAAGCGAAAGAAAAAAAAGACGCCTGACGCCTCGCAGCGCCAAGCGTCTCCCGGTCGCCGCCCTTCCACTGGAACCCGGCGGCTCCCCACTCAAGAGCCCAGCTATCCATGTTCGATGTCAGCTTTAGCGAACTCATCCTGATCGGCGTCATCGCCCTGATCGTGATCGGTCCCGAGCGCCTGCCCACCGTCGCCCGAACCGTCGGCCACTTGCTCGGCCGCGCGCAGCGCTACGTCAACGACGTCAAATCCGATATCCAGCGCGAAATGGAAAAAAACGACATCGGCGATCTGAAAAACCAGCTCGAAGATGCCGCCAAGTCGGTGAAGGACTCCGTGGCCGACGCCGGCAACAGCCTGCGCGAACCCATCACCGAAGCGCACGATGCGCTTAAAAGCGCCAGCATGGCGGTCAGCGCCAGCGCCAGCGCCAAGGCCGTGGCCAACGAAGCCACCGGCAAGCCCGAAGCCATCCAGGAGGCGGCTCCGCAACCCGCTCAGACCGACGCCATTGCCGCCGCCGACCCCAAACCCGAGGCCACCGGCGCGGCTGCCATCGACCCGCACACGCTGCCCCTGCCCGGTTTCGACGAGGCGAAGGCAACCGACGACAACACAGGCAAACCCTCCACCGGAACACACTCGTGACGCAGGAAGACATCGGCCAGGGCCAGGACGACTCCCAGGAAACCTTCATCTCCCACCTCATCGAGCTGCGCTCGCGCCTGCTCAAGGCCGTGGTGGCCGTGCTGGTGGTGTTCGTCGTGCTGTTCCTCTATCCGGGCGCCTCGAAAATCTACGACTTCCTGGCCCAGCCCATGCTGGCTTCGCTGCCCACCGGCACGCGCATGATCGCCACGGGCGTCATCACGCCGTTCATGGTTCCCATCAAGGTCACCCTGATGGCCGCCTTCGTCATCGCCCTGCCCGTGGTGCTGTACCAGGCCTGGGCCTTTGTCGCGCCGGGCCTGTACACGCACGAAAGGCGCCTGGCCCTGCCCCTCATCCTGTCCAGCACCTTGCTGTTCCTGCTGGGCATGGCGTTCTGCTACTTCGTGGTGTTTCGCACGGTCTTTCACTTCATCGCCACGTTCGCGCCGCAATCCATCACCCCGGCGCCCGACATCGAAGCCTATCTCAGCTTCGTCATGACCATGTTCATTGCCTTCGGGGTCACCTTCGAAGTCCCGGTCATCGTGGTGCTGCTGGTCAAAACGGGCATCGTCACCGTCGCCAAGCTCAAGTCGGTGCGCGGCTACGTCATCGTCGGGGCCTTCATCGTCGCCGCCGTCGTGACGCCGCCCGACGTGCTCAGCCAGTTCATGCTGGCTTTCCCCCTATGCCTGCTGTTCGAGCTGGGCGTCCTGGTGGCCAGCATCGTCGCCAAGAAGTCCGCCAAGGAGGAATCGGCCGGCGAACTCACCGCCTCCGACTCGTCTCCCGACAACTGATCGGGGGCCAACCCACGCCTGCTCCTAGCGACCGCGCGCGCCCGGATGCGCCACGCGCGGCCGCGCCCCCGCCTTGGCCTGCAAGTGCAAGGGCTTGCCGCCGCGCAGGATGTCCACCTCTACGTTGCTGCCGGGCTTCAGGGGCGCGATCTGGTTCAGGAAGTCCAGCGTGTCTTCCACGGGCTTGCCGTTCAGCTTGAGCACGATGTCGCCCACCCGCATGCCGCCGTTCCAGGCCGGCCCGTTGCGCAGCACATCGGCGATGATCACGCCCGATTGCCGGCCCAGATTGAACGCCTTGGCCAGCTCGGGGGTGATGTCCTGCGGCTCGATGCCCAGCCATCCGCGCGTCACCGTCCCGGTGGCGATGATCTGCTCCATGATGGTATGCGCCGTCTTGGCCGGGATGGCGAAGCCGATGCCCAGCGAACCGCCCGACTCGGAATAAATGGCGGTGTTGATGCCCACCAGAGTGCCCGACGAGTCGACCAGGGCGCCGCCGGAGTTGCCCGGATTGATGGCCGCATCGGTCTGGATGAAGTTTTCGTAGGTGTTGATGCCGAGCCGGTTGCGGCCCAGCGCCGACACGATGCCCTGAGTGGTGGTTTGCCCCACGCCGAATGGATTGCCGATGGCCAGCACCACGTCGCCCACCCGTGGCTCGTGGCCTTCGCTGAAGGTGATGCTGGCCAGATTGGGCAGCTTGATCTTGAGCACGGCCAGGTCGCTGTCGGGATCGGCGCCGATCAGCTCGGCCTTGGCCTGGCGCCCATCGTTCAGCGCCACCTGGATGGCGTCCGCCGACTCGATGACGTGGTAGTTGGTCAAAATATAGCCATCACTGCGTACAATGACACCAGAACCCAACGTGGTCGCCTTGCGGCGCTCGCTCAGGCCCGGAATCGCGCCGAAAAGGCGCGACAGCTCGGGGTCGTTGAACAAGGGCACGACGGGCTCGGTCACGTGCTTGGTGGTGTAGACGTTGACCACGGCGGGCGCCGCGCGCGCCACGGCATCGGCATACGACTGGATCGCGGCGCCTTGCCTGGCCGGCGCCGCCCGCTCCGACCGCAGCCAGTCGGGGCGCAAGGTTGTCACGATGAACAGGAGGCCCAGGCACACTGTTACGGTCTGGGCGAACAATAACCACAATCGACGCATAGGACTCACGGTAAAAAATGAATCAGGTTTCCACACACGACCTTTCTCGCTGGCTGGACGCTACCCTGCAACCTCAACGCTTTCGGGACTACTGCCCCAACGGGCTGCAGGTGGAGGGCAAGGATTCGATACGCCACATTATCACCGGAGTCACCGCCTCGCAGGCTTTGCTGGAAGCCGCCGCCGAGCGCGGAGCCGATGCCGTCGTGGTGCACCACGGCTGGTTCTGGAAGAACGAAGACCCCTGCATACGCGGCCCGAAACGCCGCCGCCTGGCTCTGGCCCTGGAAAACCAGCTCAATCTGTTCGCCTACCACCTGCCCCTGGACGCCCACCCAACGCTGGGCAACAACGCCCAATTGGCGCGAGTGCTGGGCTTCGAACCCGACCGCGATGCCGACGGCAATCCGCTGACCTGCGGCCCCGACGGCCTGGTGTGGCTGGGCCGCTGCCGCGCTGTAAACAGCCTCGGGGAACTGGGCTTGCACGTTAACAATAGTTTACATCGACAGCCCCTGGTTGTTGGGAATCCACAACAACCAGCGACGCGCATAGCCTGGTGCACCGGCGGCGCGCAAAGCATGATGCAGGCCGCCGTGGATGCCGGCGCCGAGGTCTATATTACCGGCGAGGCCTCGGAGCCTACCTTCCACCTGGCGCAGGAAACGGGCTGCGGCTTCATTGCCGCCGGCCACCACGCCACCGAGCGCTACGGCGTTCAGGCGCTGGGCCAGGCCATCGCGGACGAGTTCGGCATACGGGTCGAGTTCATCGATCTGGACAACCCCATCTAGGATTCCGCCGCTTCTTTCACCTCTTGAGCAGATCGCGGATTTCGCGCAGCAGCAGCACGTCGTCGGGCGTGGGGGCGGGTTCGGCCGCCGCTTCCTTGACCAGCCGGCTGCGTGCCTTGTTGGCCGCCTTGACCAGGCAGAACACCACCAGCGCCAGCAGGATGAAGTTGATGAGGATGGTCACGAAATTGCCCCACCCCAGCACATTGGCGCCCGCCTTGACCATGGCGTCGTAAGTGCGCGGCCCGGCGTAGTTGGCGGGCTCCTTGAGCACCCAGAACAAATTGGTAAAATCCACCTGCCCGCCAAGAATGAAGCTGATAAAAGGCATGATCACATCCTTGACCAGCGAGTCGATGATCTTGCCGAACGCGGCACCGATGATCACACCGACCGCCAGGTCTATCATGTTGCCCTTGACCGCGAACTCCTGGAATTCGCTGAGGAAACCTTTCACGTTGCTCATGTGTTTGTCCTTTGTCATTCACCCAACAGCGGGCTAACGGTATAATACGCGGTTAGAAGAAGATTCAATACACTAAAAACATTGGATGACATGCCCCAACAGGCATCAACAAGGATACAGAATGAGTCAGGATAATTCACCGATCGATGGCGCTGCTTCGGTTGACCCCAACCAGCCACCCGATCCCTCGCGTCGCACTTGGGTTGCTACCGCCTGTGCCCTGGGCGGTGTGGCTGGCGTAGCCACCGCAGTCCCCTTTGTGGGCTCTTTCGCCCCCTCGGAAAAAGCGCGCGCGGCCGGTGCTCCCGTCGAAGTCGACATCAGCTCCATTCCTCCTGGCCAAATGATCACCGTCGAATGGCGCGGCAAGCCCGTCTGGATCGTGCACCGCACGAAGGCCCAGCTCGAAGGCATCAAGCACGACGACGCCCTCGTCGCCGACCCCAACTCCGACCGCCCTGGTTTTACCCCTCCTTTCGCCAAAAACGAATACCGCTCGCGCAAGCCCGAATACCTGGTGGTAGTGGGCATCTGCACACACCTGGGCTGTTCGCCCACTCCGCACCTGGCGGCCGTCGACGGCCCCGGCCTGCCCTCCCCCTGGGAAGGCGGCTTTCTTTGCCCATGCCATGGCTCCATCTTCGACCTGGCCGGCCGCGTCTATAAAAACAAGCCCGCGCCCGACAACCTCGAAGTCCCGCCCTACGCATTTTCTTCCGACGGCACCCGCATCACCATCGGCGTCGACGAAGTCAACAAGGCCTAAGTACCCACATACCACATCCACACGCGTCACAAACAGAACGCAGACAGAATAAAGGAACCGTTTCCATGGCTGGCGAGAAAACCGTCGAAACGACAGGACTTTTGGGATGGATCGACAAGCGCTTCCCGCTTACGACCCTCTTCAAAGAGCACATGTCGGAATATTACGCACCCAAGAATTTCAATTTCTGGTATTTCTTTGGCTCATTGGCGCTGCTGGTACTCGTCATCCAGATCGTGACCGGCATCTTCCTGGTCATGAACTACAAGCCCGACGGCAACCTGGCGTTCGGCTCGGTCGAATTCATCATGCGCGAAGTGCCGTGGGGCTGGCTGATCCGCTACATGCACTCCACCGGCGCGTCCATGTTCTTCGTGGTGGTCTACCTGCACATGCTGCGCGGCCTGTTCTACGGCTCGTACCGCAAGCCCCGCGAACTGGTGTGGATCTTCGGCATGGCCATCTTCCTCTGTCTCATGGGCGAAGCCTTCATGGGCTACCTGCTGCCGTGGGGCCAGATGTCCTACTGGGGCGCCCAGGTCATCGTCAACCTGTTCTCGGCCATTCCTTTCATCGGCCCTGAGCTCTCGCTGTGGATCCGCGGCGACTACGTCGTGTCCGACGCCACCCTGAACCGCTTCTTCGCCTTCCACGTCATCGCCATCCCGCTGATCCTCATCGGCCTGGTCGTGGCCCACATCATCGCCCTGCACGAAGTGGGTTCCAACAACCCCGACGGCGTCGAAATCAAGGCCGGCCCCAAAGACGCCAACGGCCATCCCGTCGACGGCATCCCCTTCCACCCCTACTACTCGGTGCACGACATCATGGGTGTGGCCGGCTTCCTCATCGTGTTCGCCGCCATCATCTTCTTCGGCCCCGAAATGGGCGGGTACTTCCTCGAGTACAACAACTTCATTCCCGCCGATTCGCTCAAGACACCGCCGCACATCGCTCCGGTCTGGTACTTCACGCCGTTCTACTCCATGCTGCGCGCCATCACGGCCGACTTCACCTGGGTTCTGGCCGCGTGCTCCATACTGGGCGCCATCGCCCTGTTCATCAAGGGCAACCTGAAAGGCGCGTGGCGCATCATCGTGCCCGTCATCCTCATCCTGGTGGCGGTCTTCATGCGCACCCTGGACGCCAAGTTCTGGGGCGTGGTCGCCATGGGCGGCTCGGTGATCATCCTGTTCTTCCTGCCGTGGCTCGACCACTCGCCGGTGCGCTCCATCCGCTACCGCCCCACCTGGCACAAGTTCCTGTACGCCATCTTCATCGTCGTCTTCCTCATTCTGGGCTTCCTGGGCACTCAGCCCCCCAACCCGACCTTCAACCTGATGAGCCAGATCGGCACCCTGATCTACTTCGGCTTCTTCCTGTTGATGCCGGTCTGGAGCCGCCTGGGCACTTTCAAGCCAGTGCCCGACCGGATTACGTTTCACGCCCACTAAGCCCACAAGACACACGGAATGATCATGATCAAAAAGCTGCTTGGTGCCTTTGCGTTAGCTCTTACCTGCACGGCCGCCCTGGCGTCCGAAGGCGGGGTGAAGCTCGACGCGGCCCCCTACCGAATCAACAACATGGCGTCTTTGCAAAACGGCGCCAAGCTGTTCGTCAACTATTGCCTCAGCTGCCATAGCGCCAACTCCATGCGCTACAACCGGCTTACCGACATCGGCCTCACCGAAGACGAAATCAAAAAGAACCTGCTGTTCAGCGCCGACAAGGTCGGCAGCCTCATGACCATCGCCATGCGCAAGGAAGACAGCAAGAAATGGTTCGGCTCCACCCCGCCCGACCTGTCGGTCATCGCCCGCGCCAAGTCCACCAACTTCGGCCCTTCGGGCGTGGATTACATCTACACGTTCCTGCGCTCGTTCTACCGCGACACCAACAAAAAAACCGGCTGGGACAACGCCGTGTTCCCCAGCGTGGCCATGCCCAACGTGTTGTGGCAACTGCAGGGGCCCCGTACGTATAATCACGTAACCATCGCCGAAACTGAAAAGCCCGACGGCAAAACGGTCTGGACTCGCACCAGCACCGATTTCGACGCCGACGGCTTCTCGCTGTCCAAGAGCGAAGAGTTGCAAAACTATCACGGCCACGCCGTCGACCACTCCACGTTCAAGCCCGTCGACGCGGCCCAGACGGCGGAATACGACAACAACGTCGCCGACCTCAGCAACTTCCTGGGCTGGATGTCCGAACCCGCGCAGCTGCTGCGTAAAAAGATCGGCTTCTGGGTAATATTGTTCCTGGGCCTGTTCCTCGTCGTGGCCTGGCGTCTCAATGCCGCATTCTGGAAAGACGTCAAGTAAAGTAAACTGTTGCGGTAGCCGGCCGCCCTGGTCACACGGGGCGCCGATCAGGAAATAGGCGTAGGATGTACGCCTATTTCCCTTTTCCGAGCAAGGTTTTATTTGCTCGCGTTTTCATTATTCAGATGGGAAACCTCGCCATGATGGTGCTCTACTCCGGAACAACCTGCCCTTTTTCACAGCGCTGCCGCTTCGTGTTGTTCGAAAAAGGCATGGACTTCGAAATCCGCGATATCGATCTCTACAACAAGCCCGAAGACATTGCCGTCATGAACCCGTACGGCCAGGTGCCCATCCTGGTCGAGCGCGACCTCATCCTGTACGAATCCAACATCATCAACGAATACATCGACGAACGCTTCCCGCATCCGCAGCTCATGCCGGCCGACCCCGTCATGCGGGCGCGCACGCGCCTGTTCCTGTACAACTTCGAAAAAGAGCTCTTCGTCCACGTTTCGACGCTCGAAAACCGCAACAGCCCCGACGAAAAGGCGCTCGAGAACGCCCGCCAGAACATCCGCGACCGCTTGTCGCAACTGGCCCCCTTGCTCATCAAGAACAAATACATGCTGGGCGACGAGTTCTCCATGCTGGACGTGGCCGTCGCGCCGCTGCTATGGCGCCTGGACCACTACGGCATCGAACTGCCCAAGAACGCCGCGCCCATCCAGAAATACGCCGAGCGCATTTTCTCCCGGCCGGCCTACATCGAAGCGCTGACCCCGTCTGAAAAAGTCATGCGCCGCTAAGCTGTTAAACCTCTAGACAAAAGGCCGCCCAGCCGGCGGCCTTCATTTTCCGCCGATGTCAGCAGAATCCTCGACCAAGCCCTACCTGATCCGCGCCCTGCACGAGTGGTGTACCGATAACGGCTACACGCCGCACATCGTGGTCACCGTCGACGCCAATACGGTAGTGCCCAAGGCTCACATCCACGAAGGGCAAATCACGCTCAACATCGGCACGCTGGCCACCAACCGCCTCACCCTCGGCAACGACTACATCGAATTCCAGGCCCGCTTCAGCGGCGTCACCGAACACATCTACGTGCCGGTCGCCGCCGTATCGGCCATCTACGCGCGCGAAACCGGTGCGGGCATGGGCTTCGAAGTCCACGAGTCCAGCGCCTACCCGGGCAGTGAAAACCAGGCTGAGCCCGCCGCGGAAAAGCCCCCTGGCAGCGACGGCCCCGAGCCCCCCGACGACGACCCCAAGCGCCCCCGCCTGACCATCGTCAAGTAACGCCCGCCGCTGCGCTCGGCATGACTTCGGCCTGAGCGACATGCCGAAAAACCTAGTAGAATAACGCCGTCGCCGGTTTAGCTCAGTTGGTAGAGCAGCGCACTTGTAATGCGAAGGTCGAGGGTTCAACTCCTTTAACCGGCACCAGATTCATGCAGTACATACGCCAATCCTCCGGGATTGGCGTTTTGCTTTCCAAGAGCTG
>CALMPB010000423.1 GCA_937871985.1 uncultured Burkholderiaceae bacterium | reverse complement strand
TGACACATCACCATCAATGTCGCTGACCAGTCACCGACGATGTCGCGCTACAGCGGAGATGGCCAACTCAGCGCTGCCAGCCCGATCGTAGTGCTCACTACGCCGAGCCACGCTACGCCGCTGATGCGATCGTGATAGATGGTGAGCCCGAGCAACGCTGCCAGCGGTAACGAGCTTTGTTGGAGCGCGGTGCCGACAGCAAAACCCAATCGATTCATTGCGCTCAGCAGCGTGGCGGTGGCAAGTATCTGACTCCCCGCCCCCATAATCGCCGACAGCCAGAACACGTAGGACCAATGGGGATCGGTATGCGGCATGACCACAAGCGCGATAGCGACGAAGATCAACGAGAACGGTAATCCGAACAGGAAGCGCACAAGGGTTGCGCCCCACGGGCCCGAGGAGATCATGACGCCCCGTTGCAGAGCATTGCGTCCGACCTGGAAGATCGACGCCGCGATCGTCGCAGGAATCCACAAGAAATCGGACATCCTGTGCTCCCTGCTTATTCTGCCCGGCGGCTATACAGAGCGGTAGTGGAGCCACGCGCAAGAATGTGGCCAGCCATCGCCGCTTCCTGCTCTCCCATCGAATGCGCCGGCAAGACCGATTGTCGGCACGTCGAGCGCGTAGATGGTGACGACGTAACGATGCGTGCGGGCGTCATTCTTCGGCGGACACGGGCCGTCATAGCC
Source organism: uncultured Burkholderiaceae bacterium (assembly GCA_937871985.1). The sequence goes on along the minus strand of CALMPB010000423.1, from coordinate 13,963 downwards.
ACCATAAGTGCCTGCCATTGAGGGCACGTCACGCAGAAACTCCGTATAGCCGTTCGTACCGCGAACGCCGACCAGACCATTGCCGATCGGCTTTCCGTGCGCGACCAGTCCGCTCCCCTCCATACCTTCCGCAAGCCTCCGGGTAGCGGAAGGTATGTCGGCCAGAACCCAATGATAGAAGGCCTGACGAGGCGCATCGACCGCGATCACGACGCCACGGCGATCGACTAGCGTAAGGTCCGCCGGCACGTCGGGATCGACCATCAGCAGGACGTAGGAACGGGTCGCGGCCGGACCTTTGCTCCAATGCACCGCCGGACTGACGTCGTATGTCCGCACGTCAGCTCCGTCGGTCCCGCAGAAAACAGCGCGGTCGGCCAGCCGCCTATCAGAACTAAGGCCGCCGATCGCGACCGTCAGTCGACTTTCCTTTGCCGAGGCCGATACCGGCGCAACCATCACGCCTAGGCAAGTCATCACGCCGATCCAGAACCGCACATCTTCCTCCTCTAGGAAGGAGGCATGGTAGCGCAGGACCGGCGAAACCAGCGCCCGTAACGCTCACTTATGAGCCGGTTCCGATCGTCGGTTTCGGCTTTGCGAAGGCACCGTGCCATGCGCGGCCTTATAGTGTCGGCTGAAATGCGAGCGAGACACATAGCCCGTCGCCGCCATCGCATGCGCCACGTCGGCTGTTCGGTCGCCCAGCAATTGACGCGCCGCTTCCATGCGCTCGTCGAGCATCACCGCTCGGAGTGATCGGCCCTCCGCCGCTAATCGTCGTCGTAGCGTCGCTTCCGACATGCCGAGTGCCGCCGCGATTGCCCCGGCCGACCAAGGTTGATCGAGGCGGTGCCGGACCAGGAGGCGGATCGCCTCCACCACGGATCGCTCGACATATTTGGGCGCGAAGCGGACAATGCCGCGTTCCGCCAGATGGCCGATGACGCCGAGGAGCCGGTGAGCCTTCATGCGCCTTGAACAAAGGTGCAGGCCTTCCGCGACATGAATCAGGGCAGACGCAAGAGCGACATCCATCGGAACGGCCGCGATGCCGTGACCGGGTTCCCGAGCCGCGAACTCAGGCCACCGTCTCGCCGCCTCGATCATCATGGCGCGTGGGAATTGCAGATAGAGCGCGCGGTAGATGCCGGTGCCGGGGTCAGGATCATTGATCACATCCAGCACCGCGTCCGCCGGGAGAAAGAGGGCGTCACCGGCGGCGCACTCACTGCGTTCCGCGCCCCATGCCACCTGCTTGCTCCCCTCGATCACGATGACCAGCCCGGGCGTGGCCGCGCGGAAGCTGGCGATGCACTCGCGCTCACGGGTGACAAAGGCTGACACCATCGGAGACATATTACTGTCCAGCCCTTCACGAGCGTCGATGATGCAGTGAGCGGATAGCGATGCGACCAGAGCTCGCCGGGCTTGGGTGGTTGAAGGATCGGACTGTGGAGGTGCCATCACCAGATCTTACCGGGCGATTGCCGAGAGACCAATTACATCACGCGGGATTCTTGTGCCCAAGACGAGTCACGGGAACGATTGCCCGTTCCCGATCAACGATTCCTTGCGAGATGGCCCCGGTGGCCTCGATCGCCATTCGGTTGCAGGAATGTATAGTGCAAGCCAGATGATTAGACGGTCAGACCGTATCTCCCGTCTTAAACCTTTCGGCAGGATAGAATCGACCACCAGCACCGGACTGACCGTTGCTGCCTCAATTCCTGCCGTTGAACGGCCAACGGCGCCTTTCCAAGACAAGCCCCTGTCTTATGTAGCAATCCCGACGATTACACCGTCAGCAAGCCATTGGCCCAGCATCCCGCCGGCGCGCTCAATCCCGGCATCCCTGCCAAACGCTTCGACCATCAGGTCGCACAATTTCGCGAAGCGCATACCGGCGCGTGCCGACAGCAGCGCCTGATGCTCATATTGGTCGATGGCACGAAATTGCGCGACATCGTCGTGTCGCCAGACGAGGATCGCGCCGGGCTCGGGCAAGAACTCGACCGCGGGCGGCGCCTCGCCGGCCTCGAGCGCCGACCAGATGGCGGGAGCGTTGGTCGTGAGGCTGCCGAGATCGAGCGTCGGCGTGATCAGCAGCGTGGCGCGGTCCCAATCGACGTCACCGAGTTTGCCGGCTGAAATCGCGTCGGCATCGGTCGCGACGAATGCCTCCCCGAGCGCCATTTCGAGCCAGGCAAGCTCGGCTACTTCGGGATCGGCGAGATAAAGGATTTCCAGCGTCGCGGGAAAATCGCGGGCATAGGCATCGAGCGTCCAGCTGTTTGGCGGCAGACGATCGACATGTGCGACCATGGCTCGATGAAAGGCCTCACCGCCGATCCAGTCGCGCGTGCGCTCGAAGCTCGCTTCCAGGCAAGCGGCGAGCTGTGCCCGATAATTGTTCTGATAGACGCGCAGGCCCGGCGCGACAGCGTCGCCGAAACGCGCGGCGGCGTCCGCATCCTCTGAGGTCAGCCACGCGCGCATATCACGCTGAAGCTCGATGAGGCTCATGCCGCTTCTCGCAGCGCGCCGCGCGCGATCGTCCGTGCGGCGCCGAGTTCGGCGAGCAGCTCGGCGAGCGCGGGAATATCATCGTCGCGCTCGATCATCGTCGCGACCGGCCCGAGCTTCGGCATGACGTAAGCGTAGAGGTTCCAGACCGAAGCAGGCACCGGCCGATCATGCGTATCGATCAGCATCTCGGCTCCCTGGCTGTGCCCGGCAAGGTGGAGCTGTCGCACGCGATCATGTGGCACGCCGTCGAGATAGGCAATCGGATCGAAGCCGTGGTTGGTAGCGCTGACGAACACATTGTTAACATCGAGCAGGAGTCCGCAGCCCGTGCGGGCGCACATTGCGTCGAGAAACTGCCATTCGGTCATGTCGGCGGGGGCGAAGTCGATATAGGTCGACGGGTTCTCGATCAGCATCTCGCGGCCCAGCGCGTCCTGCGCGCGCGCAATATTCGCGCAGACGAGGTCGAGCGCTTCCTCCGTATAGGGGAGAGGCAGGAGGTCGTGCGAGTTGAAGCCTTCGATCCGCGACCAGCTCAGATGATCGGAGACGAACAGCGGGTCGATCTCGTCGACCAGTGCGCGCAGCCGTGCGAGATAGGCGCCGTCGAGCCCGTCGGCCGAACCGATCGACATCGATACGCCGTGCAGGGCCACCGGATAATGCGCCCTAACGTCTCGCAGGATACGACGCGGGCGGCCCCCGTCGATCATGAAATTCTCCGAGATGACCTCGACGAAATCGACCGGGATGCGGTGGTCGAGGAACTCGCGATAATGGGGTTTGCGCAGGCCGAGCCCGAAGCCGGAAAAAGGGGCAATGGTCATTGCTTCGCTCCTGAAAGGGAGCCGGCCCGACACGCGCGTGCCGGGCCGGGGGCCGATCAGTTCGGCGCGGTCTCGCTGCCGCCCGCCGCCGCGCAGGCCTTTGCGGTCAGCTCCTTGAAGCCCTGGCCCTTGCACGAATTCTGGCCCTTGCAGTCGTTCTTCGCGGTCTTGCAGTCCGACTGGCCCTTGCAGGTATTGACGCCGTAGCAATGGACCTTTGCCGCCGCTCCTTTGGCGATCGCGGCGGTCGGCGCAGCGGCGGAAATAGCGACGACGGCGGCAGCGCCGGCGATGCTGGCGGTGGTGCGGATGATGGTCATGGGTAGCTCCGTGAGACGGGTTGAGCCTGATTGGCCTTCCCAGTTCGTCGCTGTCGCTCGCCTGGTTACACCAGTCGCAAAAAAGCCGACGGCTTGTGGAAAATTACCAGCGCAGCAGGCGGGGTCCGAGCAAGGCGCCGAGCGAGGCAGCAAGGAGGATGCCGAGCGAGTACCAGGTCAGCACGAAGATCGCCGAGACTTCCGGACAATGCACGCAATAGACCGTGGCGGCAAAGGCGCCGGCGGAGAGGCCCGCCGCCGCGCCGGCGGCGCGCAGTCGCGTCGGCGCCAATCGTCGGAACGACCAGAGCAGGCCGATGAAGATCGGTATGGCGAGGCCGAGCACGATCCACGGGCAGATCATCCAGCTATGCCCGAGCCACATGGCCAGCCATTTGCCCGGCGGCGTGCGGGTCAACTCGATGACGCCAGCACCTGCGAGGAGCGTAACCGGAACCGCGAACAGCCACAGCCAACGAATGCTGCCGCTGTCGGGCCGGGCAAGTTGCGCGGTCACGGCCAGCGCCACCAGCGACAGCGAAATCGTGTAGGTCCATTTCATCCAGAAGGCGAAACCGTGCATCGCGATATGGAGGTCGGGCCGGATGCCGAGGAAGAATACGACCGCCGTACCGGCGACCAATGCGCCCAGCAAAAGGCCAATCGCCAACCGACCGCCGACAGCATGGCGACCCACCTTCGGCACATTGACGGAGAGCTTGGCGATCAGGTCGTCGGTGTTCATCGACCACCTCCCTGGAAACGCGCCATCAGCGTCTTGAGGCCGCGATGGACCGAGATCTTCACATCGGATTCGCCGATTCCATCGGCAGCAGCGGCATCGGCGATGCTAAAGCCCTCAATGCGCGTTGCGCGAATCATCCGTGCCTGCTTAGCCGGCAGAGTTTCGAGCAGATCGTCGATATCGAGCCGGGCGTCGGATGCGTCCTCGAATCCTTCGACGATCAGGATTTCCTCCAGTCCCTCGATCGGCTGGAGGCGGCGATTGCGGCGGAAATGGTCGATCATCTTGTATCGCGCTACCGCGAACAGCCAGGCGGTGAAGACTCGATCGCGGTCATAGGTCGCGCGGCGGGTATGCACCGCGATGAGCGTTTCCTGTACCAAGTCTTCGATGTCGTCCTCCGAACCGTTCGCCCGGCGTCGATAAAAGCCGCGCAGCAATGGGACCAGGTGGCGCAGCAGCGTCGCATGGTCGGCAGCATTGCCGTCGAGCCCACTGATCATCAGTCGGCGCAACTCGCCCTCGTTCGCCTTCATTCGCGCTCCTCATGGGAGGGTTCGGCGTAGCCGGCCGAAAAGTTACAGTCGGTGACGAAATTTATTTGAGGTCGATGTGTAACCGAGGTCCGACGCCGGCCGAATTGCCGTCGTGATCCGGTGCAACCGCCTCCTACCCGGGTCACCGCGCGGCCCGGGCATCCCATGGATCCGGGCCGCGCGCCAGAGGCCGAGACACGAAGGACTGACCCCATGCTCAAGACTCAAGCAACGATCGCCGCCACCCTGGCGATGGCGGTTGCCGCCGCAGCTTCCGCCTCCGCGCAGACCAAGCCTGCAATGGAAAAATGCTTTGGCGTCGCCAAAGCTGGCAAGAACGACTGCAAGGCGGGCGTGGGGACGAGTTGCGCCGGCACCTCGAAGGTCGACTATCAGGGCAATGCCTGGAAGCTAGTCAAGGCCGGCACCTGCACCGCGATCAAAACCCCCAAAGGCCCCGGTTCGCTCAACCCAAAGGCCTGATGGTCGCGCGCGGTCGGGGCCCTCAAGGCCCCGGCTGGCGTTTCACGGAGACTCCCGATGGAACAGTTCGTCGCCTGCTATGACCGTGTGATCAGCCGCGCATCGGCATTGGTGCCCGAAACCTTTCTATTGCTCGTTGCGCGGCTCGGCATCGCGGGCGTTTTCTTCATGTCGGGCCGCACCAAGGTTGACGGAATTATCCATATTACCGACGGCACCTACGAGCTGTTCCGCACGGAATATGCGCTGCCGCTGATCCCGCCCGCCATTGCGGCAGTCGCCGCGACTTGGTCCGAGCATGCCTTTTCGATCCTGCTCGTGCTAGGCCTTGCCACTCGTGTTTCGGCACTGGCGCTGTTCATGATGACGCTAACGATCGAAATATTCGTCTATCCCGATGCGTGGCCGACTCATCTCAGCTGGGCCGCAATCTTGCTGCCACTGATTTTTCGGGGCGGTGGTGCCTGGTCGATGGACCATGTCGTCGCCCGCTTTCTGCATCCAGCAGAGCAACTCGCTCATGCTTGAATCTGCGGTTGGAACAGCGCACCGTTTCGATCGGGAGTGAATCGGCTTCGACATTGGACGCCGACTGGCGCCAATAGCCGTTCGAGTTCAACGATCGCTGAGGTCAAAATTGGAATCCGATTCACAAGTCGTCTTCAGAACAATTCGGGGAAGTCTATTCCCACCGTGGGGTTTCCGCACGGGTATCGCACAAGGCAAAATGACGCACTGAAGCAGTCAGTCCCAACGATCAGCTTCTGCGATTTTCTTCCACGACCCGCTTAAGAATGGGCAAAGTCATGCGCCAATAGAACGCGACATGGTTTGCTCCGGACTCCGCCCCGATTTCCCATCCCTTTCCTCGCCGCACAGGCGAAGGGGGCACCGCCTGCGTGACAGTCAAGATCGTCTCTGCCCCCTCTGACTCGAGGGCCATAGTAATCGTAGAATAGGATTCAGGGATATCTCGTAAACCCGATGCCCGCGACCAGTAGGTATATTGAAGCAGCGAAGGTGGTTCAATTTTAATGACTCGCCCTTTGTCCCGATAGCGCTTCTCCCCGATCATCGCCACTATCTCGATCCGGCTGCCCGCATGCCAGTCGGTTGTAAAACGAGCATTGCGCCAATTATCTCCCGCATCGGGGTCCAAAATGGCATCCCATACCTCCTGCGGCTCTGCTGTGATGTGGATCGACTGAGTAATCACTTGAAAAGGCACAGCTTAAAACCCTCAAATTGCGGTCAACACCATTCTTAAGACATCGATCGCGAACAAGCTAATGCGCTTATCGTCAACGTCACAAAGGTGACAGCGTCTGACCGCCCCGGCGATCGGTTTTCTCTGCCCGAGCCGACTGGACCTGGAGACTTAAAGCGATTGCCCCGCGACGCGGCATTGAGCAGCTAGAAACAGGTCAAAGCTGATGGGGTCAACTCAAAACCTGCTTGCAGGATGGCCCGCGATTAGACCGCCCCATCAGTTCAGTCATGTTCGCAACGACTCGCAGCAACAGGCTGCATAGAAGCGCGACCTCTTCGTCGGAGAAGTCGCATATCGCCAGCGATTGTATATCCGCTGCTGCCGGAAGCAGAATGGTGTCCATTAGTCTGCGCGCCTGGTTCGTGAGAAAAGTCAGTGTCTCGCGCCGATCGCGCGGATTGACCCGGCGGCAAATGAGCGACATCTCCTCGATTCTGCGGAGCGCCGCAGCTGTGGCGGCGTCACACACGCCAAGTTGCCGGCTCAGTTCATGCTGACTGATCCCCTCCCTGCGCCAGAGATGATGCAGGAAGATCCAATCGCCAGCAGAGATACCATGACCATAGGTATAGCTTTCGTGAAGCCGAGCAAGTGATCGGACGACGAAGTGCGCGAGATCACCAAGGCTGTGCTCGCACATCCAGGAGTCTCTTTTGCGCTCCAGCCGCACCTTCGCAATTGTCACTCCCTCGAATCCGCTTTGCCTGCGGGTAACTCGGATTGACGCCGTGCAACTTCAATTACCGAAGAAACCAGGTCGGTAAGAATCCGGCGTAGAAGCGGGTCCGACAAAGCGCCCACCTCATCGAATGCGCGATGTGCGTGTGGTAGGCTCAACTGTTCGGGCACGACCAGCGCTTGCATTGTCGTCAGAATATGGCGGAGTTGAGAAAGACCGCGCAGACCGCCAAAGGGGCTCGAAGAGGCGGAGAGGAGGCCAAATGCCTTGCGCCGAAAGGCGGTATAGGCGTTCGCCATCTCGCCCTCGCTAGGACAGGAAATCCAGTCGAGCGCATTCTTGAGGATCGCCGTCACCGACCCATTATGCTCCGGGCTGGCAATGATCACCGCGCAATGGCGCTGGAACACCGCCTTGAGCGCCAGCGCTTGCGACACCTGGTCGATCGATCGGGCATCTGCCTCCACCAGCGGCAGGGGATAATCGGAGAGCGACAGCCGGGTTGTGCTGATCCCCATCTCGCCCGCCACACGCGACGCATAGCCGATCAGCTTTTCATTGAGCGAACCGCTTCGGACTCCTCCCGCCAGCATTAGCAGCTTCGGCTGGGCTCCCCGCTCGGTCGCTCCGGAAACATGCACCTTCATTCGCCAGTGCGACGGGATTCGAGGAATGACAGGTCTTCGCTCGTTAGAAAAGCAAGGTCGTCGCGCGTAAAGGGTTTCAGCTCCCCATATCGTCCCTCTTTCACCTTCTGCACCCATTGGGCATCGCCCAGGATCGCGCGCCCGACCGCCACCAGATCGAACTCCTGATTGTCGAACCGGCGCGCAAGCTCAGCCAGTCCGGCGCCGCCGGTTGAGCGCGCTTCGGTCCCGACAAGCGATGCCATGATGTCGCTATCCAATCCGACGCTGCCGACCGTGATCACCGGCAACCCCGACAACCGCTTGACCCACCCGGCGAAACCCAACGTCGAACCCGGAAACTCCGTTTCCCAAAAACGCCTCGTCGAAGCGTGAAAGAGGTCAACACCGGCACCTTTCAGCGCGAGTAATATGTCCGCGAGCTCACCTGGCGTATCTGCAATCCGGGCGGAGAAATCGCGTTCTTTCCATTGAGAGATGCGGGCTGAGATCGGAAATTGCGATCCCACCTCGCTGCGGATCGCGCGGATCACCTCACACGGATAGCGGGTCCGCCCGATGTGATCGCCGCCATATTGATCGTCACGCAGGTTCGTCTCGGACCAAAGAAACTGGTCGAGCAAATAGCCATGAGCGCAATGAATTTCGACGCCGTCCGCTCCCAGCGCCTGCGCGATCCGCGCACCCTCCACAAAGGCCTCGATCACTTCTTCCATATCGGCCGCGGTCATTACACGGCCGGAGAGCTGCCCCGGCCCCAACCGACCCGACGGACTGATCGTCGAAGCATCGGGAAAAGGCCCCTTGCCCTGCTCGCGGACGGCGCCCTGATGCCAGAGCTGGAAGAACATCTTGCCGCCCGCATCCTTCACAGCTTCGACGACCGGTTTCCAGCCTTCGATCGCTGGTTCAGTGAGCAGCGCATATTTCCAATAATGGGTCGCCGCCGGATGATTGACCGCGGTCGCTTCGCCGATCACCAGTCCCACCCCGCCCTCCACACGCGCGCGAAAGTGACGGGCCATTTCCGCACTCGGGATGCCGTCGGGCGCCAGTTCCCGTTGCATCGCCGGCATAACGAAACGATTTGCGAGCGTCAGCAGCCCGAGCTCAAACGGCGTGAACAATCTCTCGAGCAGGGTTGCGGCCATCAGAATTTTGCCGTCGCTGAAATGCCGATGACGCGGGTCTCCTCAAGGAACTTGAGGCGATGCGGCACGCTCGGCGGTGCTGCAAACGGCCAGAAATAGCTGAAGTTGAACGTATGCTTGTCGGTAAGATTGCGCCCGAACAATGCGATCGTCCAGCGATCATCGATCGTGCTCAGCTCGATTCGAGCATCGACCTTCGCATAACCCGCCTGCCTGCTTTCGGGGGTGTTTTCCGGCTCAGCATAATAAGCGCTGCGATACATGACGCCGCTCGACAAACCCAGTTTCAGGCGACCGGAGATCGGGAAATCATAGCGTATATTGGCGCCGCCTTTCCACTTCGATGCCCCAGGTATCGTGGTTCCGGCGATATTGTTGCTCGCAAGATCGCAGGTGAGATTCGGATACTGGCACGGGCCGCCCGGAAAATCGGTGTAGATGGCGTCGAGATATGCCAGCGAAGCCGAGAAATCGAGGCCACCGATCGGCCGCAACGTTCCCGTAAACTCGACGCCCCTTGTGCGGGCCCGTCCAGCGTTACCGATGATCACCGCTGCAAGCCGCGGATTATAGTTTCCGACCTGCAAGTCCTTGAATTTTGTATCGAATATAGCGAGATCAACCGTCGCCTTCCGGTTAAGGAACGAGGCTTTCACACCAATTTCGTAATTGGTCGAGCGCTCTCCCGCGAACTGGAACGTATCGGGTGTCGAGCGCGAGTTGCTGGTGAAGCCGCCACCCTTCGATCCCTTGGCGAAGGTAGCGTAGAGCATCACCTCCGGGGTCGGATGAATTTGCAATGTGACCGCGGGATCGAGGTTGTTTTCGCGACGCTCCCCTGACAGCGCCCCGGGGGCGTAGAGCGGGATGCCTGAGAGCGCGATTGCCTCATAATCGGCACTCTTTCTCGCTCGGGTGTAGCGCAGGCTTCCCTGGATCCTGATCAGCCGATTGATGTTAAGCACGGCCTGCCCGAACAGCGACATATTGCTCGATTTCTGATCGAATAATTGAACGGCCGACCCAGCGATGCCGATATTATAATCCGCACCAAAGTAAGTCTTGTATCGTGCGGTATCGAGATAAATGCCCGCGATATATTCCAACAACTGTCCCGTCGGTGACGTCAAGCGGATTTCCTGGGAGAGCTGGTGAAAACGTTCGCCCTGGCTGGAATAATAAAGCTCGGGTACGTCGGCGCCGGCTCCGCCGAACTGATCCGCCCTGAACCAGGAATAGCCTGTAATCGCGGTGATTGTGTTGTCGCCCAGCTTGGCATTGGCCGAGAACGCACCATTCCACGCCTGCGTATGCGATTGCTGTGGTTTTCCGGGCGGGGTTTGGGCATTCTTTTCCGCCTGCTCGAAATCGTCCTTGCCCGGGAAGATCGAAATGACCGGCGTCCCTCGTACGCGGAAATCGTCATACTCGAGCTTGAGGTTCATATCGACGCCCTCGACCGGCAGGAATTTCAGCGCGCCCCTGATCATGAAATTCCTGTTGTGCGGCTCATCGCGACCGGAGAACCGGTTGTGGACATAGCCGCCTTCATCGGTGAACTTGACCGCAAGCCGGGCGCGCAAGGTATCGCTGAGCGGCCCGGATATATAACCCGACAGATCGATCCCCGGCCGGCTGAATTCGGTCGCGATGTCCGCCCGCCCCTGGACGGTTGCGGTCGGCTGCCCCGTCACGATGCTGATCGCGCCCGCCGACGTGTTTTTCCCTAACAAAGCGCCCTGCGGGCCACGCAACACCTCGATACGCTCGATATCGAAGAAGGGGGCCATGAACTGGCGATTGCGCCCGGCATAAATGCCATCGACATACAAGCTGACCGCCTGTTCGAACGCAAAATTCTGCGCGCCTGACCCGATCCCGCGGATATATACCTGATTGGCGACGGGCGTCGGCTGGATGTTAAGGTTTGGAATATAGCGCGCCATCTCCTCGAGGCGCTGCGCGCCGCTCTGCTTTATCTGGTCGGCGCCGATCACCGTCATCGATATTGGAACATCCTGCGCCCGTTGCGCGCGCAGCTGCGCGGTAACCACAATATCGTGCCCCAAATCTGCCGCGCCACGATCCTCCATTCGAGTTGACGGATTTCCCGCATCCGCCTTGTCATGGCTATTCATCTCCTGTGCCGCGACGCTCGGGGGAATTACGAGTCCGACAAATATAGCAGAGGTATAGAGACCGACAGCATATCGCCCCATAATCCCACTCCTTCGATTAACCGGCTTCGTGGTCCGGTATTGGTTCTTTCTTTTTGTTTGTTCGCGCCTCAGCCCATCAAACTCGTCCGAGAATCAGGTCCGCGCCCCGTTCGGCGATCATGATTGTGGCCGCATTGGTATTCCCGGACACCAGACGCGGCATGATCGAAGCGTCGATCACGCGCAGCCCGTCAAGTCCGTGCACCCGCAATCGCGGATCCACTACGGCGTCGTGGCCCTGCCCCATCCGACATGTGCCCACAGGATGATAGACGGTCGTCCCGATATGCCGGGCATAATCCAGCAGTTCCTGATCGGAGGGCTCGCTCTCACCCAGATCGATCGCAGCGTTTATGTAACGGGACAATGCTGGTTCGGCAGCGATCTTGCGGCCGATTTTCAGCCCGGCGACCGTAATTTCCTGGTCAAGCTGGTCGTCGAGATAATTGGCGAAAATTGCTGGCGGCTGGCGTGGATCCGCGCTTCTCACGCGGACCCAGCCGCGGCTTTCTGGTCGCAACTGCGTGCTCGCGAAGGTCAGCCCCGGTTTCGCTTCGAATTCTACCTTGCCATGTGCGGCGAGCTTCTCGGCATCGACGCTGGCTGGCAGCACATGAAATTGCACGTCGGGAACCGCGAGATCGGCGCGCGATCGAGCGAAAATCGCGATCTGCGCCGACGACAGCGACAGAAACCCCCTGCGTGAAAGAAGGAACTTACCGATTTCCCCGACCAGCCTTGCTCCCCGTCCTATTTCATTGAACGAAACCACATCTGGCTTCAGCCGGTAGCGGACGGCGGTCATGTAATGATCTTGCAGGTTTTCCCCAACCGGAAGTTCGGCGACGACATCGACACCATTGCCCTTCAATAACGCACCCGGGCCGACGCCTGACAATTGAAGCAACTGAGGAGAGTTTATTGCACCGCCTGCCACGATCACTTCGCAGCCCGCTCGCGCCACCTTGAGAATACCGCGATGAAGGAAGGAAACACCAATGGCGCGGCGACCTTCGAACAGGATTCCCGTTACTTGCGCCTCGGTCAACACGGCCAGATTGTCCCGTCGCATCGCCGGATGGAGATAGGCGACGGCTGTCGAGCAGCGCAGCCCATTCCTGACCGTGAGCTGATAATAGCCTGCGCCTTCCTGGGTTCTGCCATTGATATCGGGGTTGCGCGGAATGCCAAGGCTCTCGCAGGCATCGATCACCGCATCCGAGATGAAGTGCCGCTCGGTCGGATCGGAGACGTTCAGCGGCCCATCGATACCATGATAGGCGTCCTTACCGCGCTCCTGATGCTCGGCGCGACGGAAATAGGGAGCCACATCATCCCAAGCCCAGCCCTGGCACCCAAGCTGCCGCCACAAGTCGAAATCCGCATGATGCCCCCGAACGTACAGCATTCCGTTGATCGCAGAGGATCCGCCCAGCACCTTGCCACGCGGCCAGCTATGACGGCGGCCGGCGGTGCCGGGATCAGGCTCTGTCTCAAACGACCAGTCCACCCGGGGATCATGGATTGTCTTTCCAAAACCGATCGGAACCCTGATCAGTAGGTTGGGAAGGAATTGCCGCACATTATGGAGCGGCCGATCATCGCCGCCCGCCTCGAGCAACAGCACGCGGCGGCGATTGTCGGCGCTAAGCCTGTTGGCGAGCACACACCCGGCGCTCCCTGCGCCGACGACGATATAGTCCGCCTCAAAATCCGCCTCCTTGTCGGCGGAGATCACAGAACGGCGCTCAAGGTTTGAGCCACACCTCGGGCCACTTTTCTTGCATGAAAAGCGCTGCCCATTCTCGGGACCGTTGTCGCCGCATCGCGGACGCGCAACGCTCGCCATTTTGCCTCTCCCTCGTCGCGCATCACCGCCTCCCGAAGCCGACAAGCTCATTTTCTTAGTATTCTAAGTTAATGCTCGCGCCGATATTTTGTCAAGGCCCTTGCCAAATAGGCCAACTAGCTTGGATTGATCGGTTATTTGGTGATCGGCTGCACACGCGAACCCGTTGCAGCGCGGATTTGGAGAACGCGACTCGCCAGCACGGCGAATACTCGGACATGCATTCGCCTCAGCGAACGCTATAATTGCCGCTGAGGCGAACCTATTGGTATCGGGGTTTTCGCACCGCAGGTTCAAACGTCTCGGCCGCGAGCAACATGAGCGGAACAGGGGTCACATAAAGTCAAATAAATTGACTAGATCGGCAAAGCTGGGACGCCCTCCTCATCACGCCCTGGCGCTTCCAGCACTTCGGGCGGCACATGCGGCGGCTCGCCCCAATCGAGTCGAATGGCGTCGCGAAGACCATGATACGCCAGTAGACCGATCCGCTCGACGAGCTTCAACTCAAGATATTGGAACGCCTTGGCGGCCGCGCGGCGCGTCTCGTTCCCTTGTTCGGCGATGCGGACAATCCGAGCACGCCGATCGCCGGGGTCCGGAACGAGTTCGACAATGCCGCGCGCTTCGAGCTCGTTTAGCATCAAGCTAACCGCTTGGCGGGTGACGCCAAGGTTGCGCGCAATACGCGTGGCGCGCTGCTCGCCC
>CALMPB010000422.1 GCA_937871985.1 uncultured Burkholderiaceae bacterium | reverse complement strand
ATGCAAACCCTGTGGTCGAGCGCCCAGATCGCCCGGGTGATAGCGAGAAGGTCGGGCGGTAAAAATATCGGATTGACGGGCAGCGCTGGCCTGCTGGTCGACCCGGCGAGCAGGTGACGCAAAGCCCCCCGTCCAGAAGCTTTTTGCTGACTTTGGCGCTGACTTTGGCGAGGCGGACGCGAACAACTTCAATCAAATGTTTCATGGCACTCAAGCCCCCTGAGACCTGATGGAAGGATCAAGCACCGATCGATGCTCACCCCATCCCTCTCCCTTCCCTCCAGCCTTGAGATCGCCGCGAAAAGCACGCCTTCGCAATCGCTTGCGCAGCGCTTCACAGCACGGACCGGGATGTCGTCAACGCAAAACCTCAGGGCGAAGACACCAGCTGCGCCAGTGCGGGGCCACCGGGGATTTCTCCACCGAAGCGCTTCGCGCCCAATCACCTGTCGCGGGCATATCACTTCGTCGCCCGCCCCTGATGACGCGATTGTCCATGTACCCGGTCAGATGCCCATTATGCCGAGCGCCGGATTATGCCGCATGGCCTTTCAGAACAGTGGATTTCTGCGGATCAGCCATGCGGCAGTTCGGCATAATCAGAGCTTGTGCAACAGAGGCTGTCGTGTCTGATTTTGGGTGGAAGGCGGTCGATCCTAGAAAAATCGCGATAGAACGGGTATGCCTGATCGATGTTTGATCATGCACCCTATGCGAAGTCAGTGATCCTAACTGCGCTCAGCGCTACGTTGATCTCAGCAGCGCCGCCGCCGGGGGTAGCTGGAAGCGGCGTCCTCTGCCTCGGCACATTCGTTTATTTCGTCGAGAAGACGGGGAAGCTATGTCGCGCGGGAGAAGAGCCCGAGTTTCAGGCGAGAATTGCCGGCTATGCCCGAAGATTCGATGACTATATCATTCGCAACACGGGCGGTGACCCAGAGGTTCTTACAAAGTTCAAGGAAAGTCAGAACCTAACTAGCGAAAATCAAAACTACATCTGCAAAGGCGATGTCGCCGAGAGCTACGATCGATTCAAAGCCCAAGGCGTCGATAAACTCGATGGTGCTGTTGATGAACTGCTAGCGCGTGATGGCCCGCCTAGCTTCGGTGATTGTGTTTAAACTTCCGCGCAGATCCGTAAGTGGGCGTCTCCTGTCGATTTTACCGCGAACCGGTTGTTCCCAGGGGAGAAGCTCTTACCGTAGCTGGCGCGGTTCACGCACCTCGTCGGCGTCTCGGGTGCCTTCGTGCACCTCCTCGCGGATGATCTTGGTGGTGATCTCGTCGAGATGGGCAGTGAGGGCGCTGCTCAGTTCTTCAAACTCCGGCCAAAGCGTGATCTGGACGAAGCTGGCTGGGGCACGGATGATGACGGTCTGACGGTGCATCCGCGTATAACGGAAGGGCTTCAGCCCGTATCGACGACATAGGGCGATAAAAAGCTGACGGGACCAGGGATCGGGAACTGAGAATTTGAACTCCTCGGCCCGTTCCTGCTTGCTGGCGTTCTCGAATTTGACCCTGATGCGCTCCGCCGCTGCGCCAGCGGCAGACTTCTCGCCATCAGTCTTTGCACCGGCATAAAGCGCCTCGATCTTGCGCAGCTTCTCGCGGAGTTGGTCTTCGGACATCATGGCCGTCAATGCACCCTCGGCTTCTCGGTGAGGATGCCCTTGATCATCTGACGGCGGGCCCGGGTGCAGGACAGTACGGCCTCGTTGATCTCGGTCTCCATGATCCGCGTCAGTTCGCGCAAATGGCTGAAGGTCGTGCCTAGCTTGGCGACGTCATCTGCATCCGGTGCGTGCGAAACCAGTTCGCAGATGCCCGCCATCATAGCGCGCATCTCCGCAAGACGGTCGCCGGCCTCGCGCGCCCGTTCAGGCAGATCGATGACGTCTTCGCCATTGAACAGACCTTCAATGAGCCCATCCAGTTCCTGGAGGCGAACGAGGCCATATTGGCCCAGGTCGACGGCGGTCGGCTCGGTGGACGGGCGGGTCAGTCGGAACGGCTGGCTGCGCTTCTGATGCCGGGTCAGGTCGTTCCAGAGCCCTTGCACCAGAGCATCGAGCAGTTCGTTGACCTCCTCGATGCTGTCGAAGGGTGGCAGTTCGCCACCCCAAAGGTCCTTTATGATCTGAAGCGACGAGGCCGAAATCTCGGGCGTTGCGATATTGCCCAGGAAGCGGGTGCGTACCTCATGGAACGGCACGGGGCACTCATGCTTGACCAGCAATGCCTGGGCCGTCTTAACGCTCGGGCCCCTGATCGCCTTCTTCATATCGTCCCACCCGCAACAAAGATCAGGATCATCATGCCCTAATCGGCAATGACGAGCTGACGATAGTATTGCGGTCGGGGCGGTCGCAAGCGTCGGATCGTGCTTCCATAGCAAGGAGCACGAAAAATGCCGAACGACCTGCAATCCCTGTTCGACCGAAATATCGGTACGTTCATGGAGCGGCTGACCGCCGAAAACTACAAGCCTCAAACGATAAAGACCACGAGCAATTGCCTCGTCATCCTGCAAAACCTGCTCTGTCCGCTGCGCGAGAAGAATCTGCCGACACGCGCGGATATCGAGGAATTGCGCGAGAAAATGGAGGCTCGGGCCACCGACCAAATGGCCGACCCACTACCGTGCCGTATCGAAGGCGCGGCGGCGGCGGCGAGCGAAATGAGCCGGTTCGGCGAGTATATCGGCCGCCGCTATGACGGTAAGCACCGTCGTATCTGAGCGCACAGTTTCCTTCACTGTCCTAAAGACGCCGAGCGCCTACGCGGGGTGGCTGTGTAATGTGATCTCGCCTGCATCCGGTTCGCAACAGAGGAATTTGAGCGGAAAGCGGGATGATCGGCTATGCGCCAGATCGCCTTTGGAACCGCGACACGGCCGCTGCCTGATAGCGCTCGACCACCGCGAGCACTTCCTGCTCGAATTCCCAGAGATCGTCCCGCAACAGGAGCTCTCGCGGAACCGGGCGACCATGTTCCGCCGCGAGCAGCGGCATGAACAGATGCGAACTCGTCATCTCCAGCGAATGAGCACAGCGAATATGATCGTCGAGCGTCGCTGACGCGATCCCCGCCTCAATCTCTCGCAGCCATCGTTCGCTGCATCCAACGGCACGGGCGAGATGTTGCTGCGACACGTGCTCGCGTCGCCGCCGTCGCTCGATGAGCTTTCCCGAAAGCTCCTTGATCAACGACAAAATCTCGCCGTCGGCCGCTTGCGACCTTTCCAACGGCATTGGCTGCTCTCCCGGCAGCGACCCGAAAACCGGGAGCAATTCGCCCCGCAACGCGACAGTGTTGTATAAAAAACCGGCGATCAACCGGGAAATTGTCTACAAAAGTCGAGTAATATTCCTTAACGAGTCAAAAATAGTCTCCCATATGCGACTATTTCCCCCTTTTGCCCGGCCCGCGTCGCGCGGCAACGGAAAGCTCTTTGCAGCGATGGATCAGGCTGCGGCTTTCCATTGCTTCCATATACATCAACGCCGCCAGGTAGATTTTCCACACCTGGGGCGGGCGCGGCACCGGCGCAACAGCGAGACGCGCGCCAATTGCAGCGACCAGATTGGAGAGGATCGCCGAGGTCCCGACGAAACGTATTCGATCTCCTCCGAGACGATCGATCTCGGGATCGAGAAATAACCCCGGCAGATCGCCGTCGGCGCATCGATCAAGCGCGGCGAGCGCGACCAGCAGCGTTGTCCCATAAGGAAGAAAGTCACCAATGAGGTGACATAAGCGACAATGGCATCGAAGGAACAGGTGGATCCCCTGATCCGAGAGTTGCAGCTTATAGGCTCGCGACCGCTGGTCCGTCATGTCTCTCTCTTTTCCGTTTTGCGGGGTTTGCCGCAGCGTCCTTCAGGCTCGAGCGACTTTTGATCCTGGGTAGCGACACCGCGGGAAGATCAATTCGCTCTCCATGGAGAGAGCAAAAAACCGCACCGGAAGGTCACTGCCGGTTTCCGGAAACCATATTCCCGCGGGCGGAAAGCCATTGCCCCGGTCCGGAAATGGACTGCCCTCATTCTTGCCAGCGAGCGCACACAACCGTCATCACTGAGCCATCGAGAGTGAGCCCGTCGGCAAGCTGACCTTTCGGTCAAGAGCCAGAGCCCCTCCTTCCGAGCAGCATCTCATTATCAAGGGCAGGAGAATTGCGCCTATGCCGCGCGTCCCAACCATCAGCCTTGCCATGCTCAGCCTACTCGCAGGCGCAGCTCATCCGGCAGGAGGTGACACGGCGCGCCGGGCCATCGTCGCGCAGCGCGAAACGCTCGCCCAGGCGATGGAAGCCGCGGAGAAGCAACTCCACCAGAGCTTTGCCAATCTCTCCTTCGAGGAGTTCGGGCCATCGCCCGTGAAGGGCGCCATCTTCCAGGCGATGGCCGGCGGGCGGATGATCTATTACGCGCCAGAGAGCGAGCATCTGCTGTTCGCTTCGATCTACGATCGCAATGGCGTCAACCTCACCGCTCTGGCGCAGGAACAGGTGGCTTCCCGGCGGCTCAAGGCGATCGATCCCGCCAAGGCGCTTGCCATCGGGCCGGTCGGCGCACCGACGGTCATTGAGTTCACCGACCCAGATTGTCCCTATTGCCGTGCGCTCGAACGCTTCTGGGACACCAAGGCCGCCGAGGGCAAAAAGGTCCGCCGCCTCGTGTTCTTCGTGAGCGGCATCCATCCGCAGGCCGCCGCCAAGGCGGAGCATATACTCTGCTCGCCAGACAAGGAGGCGGCGCTCAGGGCCGCCTATGCCAGCGAGATCGCCGGTCCACTACGGCAATGTCCGGAGGGGCATAGCAAGGTCGCGGCAGATGCGGCACTCGTCGCCCAGGTTGGCGTCTCCGGCACCCCGACGCTTATCGTGGACGGCAAGCTCGTCTCGGGCTTCCAGCAGGCGGAACTTGAGGCCTTCCTGGATCGACATGCCGCCCCCACGTCGCCGGGTCAGGGCGAGCACCGATGACGGGCGCTGATTACCTGCGAGCTCGCGATTGCGCCCAACGCACCCGCCGGCCTCGGGAAGGCACACACCCCGACATCCCCGGGCAGGCGCATTGTCCTCATCATGCCAGCAGCGACGGGCTTCAGGAGCCGTCCAGCGTCGTCGTCGGCAACCTCGATCCTCATCGATGCGAGGTCAATCAAATAGCCGGACGGCTCCACCTTGAACGGAGCACCTCCATGATGCGGAAAATCGGCAATCGGGCACTTGGGGTGGCCAACGTCGGCCTCCCTTTTGCCGCGATGGCCCTGATCGCGGGGCCAGCGCACGCCTTCTCGGCGCCGGCGCAAGGCGATCTCGGCTACGACATCTACGATATCGTCGTGAACAAGGGCGTGAAAGGCCCGCTGGGATTCGTGGGAGGCGTCGCTGCCTTCCTGTTCGGCGTCTCACGGCTCTTTTCGAACATCATGATCGGCATCCCGACCATCGTCGCGGCGGTCTGTCTCATCAAGGCGGACAGCATCCTCCAGACCTTCGGGATGATCGTCTGACGCATCGCGCACGCCCGCCCGGCTGACCCGTCGGCGGTGCGCGCAACGAGACTGGGGATCAATGGTGGTCCCCAGAAACTGGAGCCCTCGCAGGCTTCATGAAGCAGACGGAGGAGGGCAATGGACGAACGCCTGCCGCAATATCTGCACCGGCCTGTCCAGATCCTGTGGTTCGGATCGGACGAATTCATGCTCGCGACCTCAACGGTGTTTGTCGCCGCGATCGTCGGCGGTGCGATCGGCTGGGCGCTCATCCTCGCTCTCCTCCTTTTCATCCCGTGGAAACGCTCCAAACCCCGCGGCTATCTCGCCCACCTCGCGTGGCGCTGGGGCGTGGTGAGCTTCAAACATTATCCGGGTCCAACCCAGACCCGCTTCTGTGAGTGATGGCGATGCGGCTGATCTCCCGCCCGTCGCCTGCCAGTGATCCGTTGATCGGCAGGCCCGCCAGCTACGGCATCCACCGCTACCTCCAGGGCTCAGCAAATCTGTTCGAGGAGAACCGGCTGCTGAAGGCGGCGATCGCCGGCCTGTTTGGGATCAGCGCGGTGCTCGGCGCGGTCATTTATTCGACCAACCAGAATGTGCGAACGGTGGTCGTACCATTCGGCGCGGGCGGCGATCTCTACATCACCGGGAACAAGCCGTCGGAAGCCTATATTCGCACGATGACGCGCGACATCATCGCGCTTTCCGGCACCTGGTCGACCTATTCCGCCGATCGGCAGTTCCAGGAACTGCTCTCGATCGTCCATCCTTCGGCCTATAATGCGATGCGCGACAGCCTCAACGGGGTGCTCGACGAGCTCGCCAACAACCCGACCCTGTCGATCGCAACCTATATCCGCGGCGACCAGCCGGTGACCTGGGGTTCGCATGACATCGTCGTGC
>CALMPB010000421.1 GCA_937871985.1 uncultured Burkholderiaceae bacterium | reverse complement strand
GAGGTGACGCCCTATCCAGTCGACTTTCGCACGCGAGGCGAAGCAGAGCTCAAACGCCCGACCAGTTCGATTGCTGCGGGTCTCGCCGAAACAGATCTCGCCACTCATGAATGGCTTGGACTGCTGACGTACCGGATCGCCGGGCTGACCAAAGAGTTGTTCCCTGCGGCACGCTAATCCCTCGGGGCTTTGAGATACGATCAGGATGCTGGGCTTGTGTGAAGGCTAGCTGTGATGATCCGAGCTTGCGAATTCGCCATCGACCGCCTCAACTATCAAACAGCGGATCGATCCCACGCGCCGCAGCACTCGTTGCTTCTCCGTTCTCTCGGTACGCTTAGACCGATCACAACCAGCCCGGCAACGATATCGTTTGAGGTTACACCCATCCTTGCGCTAGCCAGAAGCCATGGCGCCACCAGCAACTACAGGCCGAACGGCAAGTGGAGAAACCGCGGCCACCTTGCCACCTCAGCCATGGATGCGATGCTTCAGAAGGTTGAAGACCCTGTCTTGGTAAGCGAACGCCGTAACGCGGCGGACGCGCGCCGCCGGTTACGACTATTTGCCTGGTTCGTATTCGCAATCAGTGCCCCTACGTGACAATTCGATCTGCATGCGCTCTTCTTCGCGCGCCTTCCCTTCTCTTCAGCCGGCCGGCCTTGCGATTCTGGACGCAAGCTACTTTTCAATGATCTCGTAGCCGCTCTTTTTCCAATCGATCATTCCGCCTGCTAAGTGTGACACCTGGCTGAAGCCGAGTCGCGTCAGTTCCCGCGCTGCTATCTCGCTCATACGCCCACTTCGGCAGTAGAGTACGATCTTTGCGTCTTTATCCTTTGGCAGCTTGTCAAGATTATCTGCAATCTTGTCGAAGACAATAAAGGTGTCAGTATTTTTGATCTCACCCTCATACGGCGTGTGGACGTTCACAAAGAAGAAGTCCTTTTTCTCCAGCATCGCGGCCAGCTGAGAACTCGTAAGTGTCGTGAACTTTACTTCCTCCGCCAGGATCGAGCCGCCAAACATCGTAGCAACTGCTACCGTCGCGATCAGAACGACGGTCCGTCGATTGATTCCACGTTTTTCCGGTTCCATTTCACTGCCTCCATATTCCTGCTTCCTTCGATGCGTGGCGGCGATAACAGAATGGTCCCGACCTCCCACCAGTTCCTCCGCAGCTGTATCATTCCTAGAATTAGGCTACCGAACGCAACTGGGGCGCTGCGGCCAAGAGTCAATCGGCACCTCCGATTTGGTCTGCCTCGCTCGCGTTGATACGCGCTCGTCGTCGCGAGACGGCGGACTCGATTACATCGTGCTGAGCACCTCGTCGATTGCCGCCTTCAGCACTCGATAGGGCTGCATCCCAACCATCATTTGCTTGCCGATTAGAAAAGACGGCGTGCCGCCGACTCCCATGCCGTTACCTTCGGCCGCATCATCTTGCATTGCCCTGTCGTATTCAGCCGCCCGGCTGGTCATCAGTTCCTCGATCTTCGCCACGTCGATGCCGGGGATCGTCTTCGTCAAGGTGATGATGTCGTCCTTCGTTCCCCAGCCGGCATTTTCGTCGTCCTGCTTGTCGAACATCGCCTTATGCCAGGCGCGGAACTTGTCGGGCGCCGTTTGCCAGACCGCGCGCGCCGCGACTGCGGCGGTCTGGGAGTCGGGTCCGAGGAACTGAAAGTCCTTGAACACGATGCGAACCTTACCTGTATCGACGTAGTCCTTGATCAGTTGGGGAAGAATGGTTTCCTCTGTCTCTCGGCAGAACGGACATTGGTAGTCGAACCAGTAGGCAATCACGACCGGCGCGTTCGCATCGCCGATGAATGGCTCTCCCTTCAGATTGACCTTCGCGATATCCGCGGGCGGGCCTGGCAGCTGTGCAGGCTCCATCGGAGACGCGACCGCGTCCGACGGTGGCACGGGCGCGATTGATTCCTGGCCCGCGACTTGCGGCGGCAGTGGCGGTCGGCTGCTCCA
>CALMPB010000420.1 GCA_937871985.1 uncultured Burkholderiaceae bacterium | reverse complement strand
TCCAACAGCGCACGAATCTCGTGATGCGTCATATCCAGAACCCGGCAGCGACGGATGAACGTCAGCCGCTCCAAATGGCTGTGCTCGTAGCGCCGATAGTTGTTGGCTTCATCACGCATGGCAGCAGGCAGAAGGCCCTCACGCTCGTAGTAGCGCACTGTCTCGACCGGACAGCCGGCCTGGCTGGCCAATTCACCGATTTTCATCTGCATCATCTCTCTTTTACTTGACCCTGTAGTAACTACAGGGTGTTGAATACCAAGCATACGCCGAAACAAGGAGCTCCGCCATGACTGGCAGTCACGACCACAACAAGAAACCCGACATTGGGAATAGCTATGCCGGGCACCCCCACGACCATGACCGCAGTCATAATCTTGCTGATGATGCTTGCTGTACCTCCGCTCCCATGGCACCAGGTCGTTTGACCGCGCCGCAAGTAGTGGCAGAAGGCATTCGAACCTCAATGCGCATCATGCAGATGGACTGCCCCACCGAAGAAGCGATGATCCGCAAAAAACTGGACGGCATAGCGGCAGTTAAACACATGGAATTCAATCTGATGCAGCGTGTGTTGACCGTCGTACACCCTCCGAACACGCTCGAGTCGATTCTGGAAGTGATACACTCGCTCGGCTTCCAGGCTGAACTGCCGGACTCCGACGGCCGACTCACCGCTACCGAGGAGCCAAACAAGCCTTGGTGGCCATTGGCTCTGGCAGGTGTCTTCGCGATCGCATCGGAAGCGGTGAGCTGGATGGGCCTGCCGATGGGGCTGGCGGCAGGCCTCGGCATCCTGGCTGTGGCTTTCTCAGGTCTGACAACCTACAAAAAGGGGTGGCTGGCCGTCCGTAATGGCAATCTGAATATCAACGCCCTGATGAGCATTGCCGTGACCGGTGCTCTGGCGCTAGGACAGTGGCCAGAAGCGGCGATGGTGATGGTCCTGTTCACCGTCGCCGAGTTGATTGAAGCCAAATCACTTGACCGGGCGCGCAACGCAATCGAAGGGTTGATGAAACTGGCTCCGGAGACCGCCACTGTGCAGCAAGCGGACGGTTCCTGGTTGGAGATCGCGGCCAACACTGTGGCGGTGGGCAGCCTGGTTCGGGTCAAGCCTGGCGAACGCATTGCCCTGGACGGCGAAATTATCCGGGGCAGTTCCAGCGTGAATCAGGCGCCGATCACCGGCGAGAGTCTGCCAGTGGATAAGGCCGAAGGCGATAGGGTGTTTGCCGCCACAATCAACGAATCCGGATCCTTCGAATACCGGGTCACGGCGGCGGCCGGCAATACCACCCTTGCCCGCATTATCCACGCGGTGGAAGAAGCACAGGACGCGAAAGCGCCAACGCAACGATTCATTGATCGGTTTGCCCGAGTTTATACTCCGATCGTATTCGTTTTGGCGCTCGCCGTTGCCGTGCTGCCGCCGTTGTTGATGGGTGACGCCTGGCACGCCTGGATCTACAAAGCCCTGGTGCTACTGGTGATTGCCTGCCCATGCGCATTGGTAATCTCGACCCCGGTGACCATCGTCAGCGGATTAGCCGCTGCCGCCCGCCACGGCATCCTCATCAAGGGCGGTATCTATCTGGAAGAAGGCCGCAAGCTGGCATGGCTGGCGCTCGACAAGACCGGAACTATTACCCATGGCAAACCGCAACAGACCGATTTCGAGCCACAAGCGAGCATAGATGCAAAGCGCTGCCGACGACTGGCGGCCAGCCTTGCCGCCCGCTCCGACCATCCAGTGTCGCAAGCCATTGCCCGAGCGGCCGGCGACGACGTGGGCACACCTGAGCCGGTTGATGAGTTCGAGGCACTTGCCGGTCGAGGAGTGCGCGGAGTGATCGATGGCAAGCCATATTGGCTAGGTAACCATCGTCTGATCCATGAACTTGGCCGCTGTTCCTCAGCGCTCGAAGTACGTCTAGATCAGTTGGAACACCAAGGCAGAACCGTGGTGGCGCTGGTCGATGAAAAGCGGGTACAAGCCCTGTTCTCGGTCGCCGATACAGTGAAGGACAGCAGCCGCGCGGCGATCGCCGATCTGCATCAGCTAGGTATCAAAACCGTGATGTTGACCGGCGACAATACGCATACTGCTGAGGCCATCGCCCGGGAAGTCGGCATTGATCAAGCTCGCGGCAACCTGTTGCCCGAGGACAAACTGAAGGCTGTGGCGGAACTCGGGGCCAAAGGGGCAGTAGGCATGGTCGGCGACGGTATCAACGACGCACCGGCGCTCGCCCGCGCCAGTATCGGCTTCGCCATGGGCGCGATGGGCACCGACACCGCCATCGAGACAGCCGACGTCGCATTGATGGACGATGATCTGCGCAAAATTCCGACCTTCATCCGCCTGTCTCAAGCCACGCGCTCGACGCTGATCCAGAACATCAGTCTGGCACTGGGTATCAAGGTGGTGTTCCTGGTGCTCACCTTGATCGGTTTGGGCACCATGTGGATGGCGGTGTTCGCTGATGTCGGTGCAAGCCTGTTGGTGGTTGGCAATGGATTAAGGCTGTTGCGGACATGAGTGTCCCGG
>CALMPB010000419.1 GCA_937871985.1 uncultured Burkholderiaceae bacterium | reverse complement strand
CATCTCCTTCGGCATGGCCTTTGTTGCAGGAAGGAAACGCGTGCCCAGGCCGGCGACGGGGAAGACGGCGGTGCGGATGGGTTTCATAGAAGAGACTTAAGAAAGGGTGAGAATGCCGTGTTGCTAGGCATGTTACTCGACTTGCTTCTCGTTCCGGGACGCTGGAGGGCGGAAATTGAGCGGAAGGAAAAGGGAAAAAGCGCTTGTTACCGTTGATCAAACTCTGGTAACGAGGGCTATCATGTCGACTCCTAGAGAGCAATCAGACATTGGTGAAACCTTCCATCGCGGGATGATCGCAAATTTGTTATAGAAATTAAGTGCGATATGGAGGCCCAGTGTTTCATGGTATGTTTGCTCGCCTTTATCTCTTCCCTGGAGACTAGGGTTTACCCTTGGTTTTCTGTGGATTGACCCCTCTCCTTGACGTCTATCGTGCACAAAAGTGGTCTGATTCGTTTGGATTCGCCAATCGGCAAGCATGTCATTCGATTCATTACGGTAAGCCTACTGGGGGCCGGTGTCTTCACGGGGGGCTCCGGTGCCGCTTGGGCGCAGAATGCCGCGATGATCGAGGCTGGCAACCAGGATTTGCGGGAGGATATTCAGTGGCTGGTTGACCGAAGGATTATCGGCTACGTGTCTACATCCACGTGGCCTATTCCGGTATCCGTATTGGAAACTGCCATGGAGGCTCGCAAGAAGAAGGGCCTGACACGAGCGGATGTGCATGCGATCTTGGCAGTACGACGCTATCTGGATGATCAGCGGAATGCCAGTTTCGGGGTTATTGCCCAGATCAATACCGATTCTTTGCCGCAATTGGGATTTGCGAGCCAGAGTCGGGCGGCTGCTACAGGGGGGGTGTACCTGCAAAGCGGCAACGACACAGTGGCGGGCAAGCTCCAGGTCAACGGTTTGCTGGATCCTTTGACCAGCAAGCAGTCTAAAGTCAACTTGGAAGGTAGCTATGTGTCGGCTCGCTTCCTGGGCCAGGCCTTGTACGTTGGCCAACTGGCCCATTTTTGGGGTCCTGGTACGGACGGTAGTCTGAACTGGGGGAATGCCGCGACTGCCATACCAGGTATCGGAATTCAACGGGCGACACAAACCGCCCCGGAAAGTAGTTGGTTGTCGTGGGTCGGACCGTGGGGTTACGACGTTTTCCTGGGACAACTGCAGCACGACAAGACCGTACCGAACGCAAGAGTGATAAACATGCGTGCTTTCTTTCAGCCTATCCCAGGCCTGGAGTTGGGAGCGTCGAGATTTATCGAGTGGGGCGGGAGCGGCAGAAATAACGGTTGGAGCGCGTTGTGGAACGCGTTGAGCGGCAATTCCAACGAATATGCTGCAGGAAAAGACCCTAGCAATGAGTTGTCAGGGTTCGATGTGAGGTATACCGTCAGTATTGGAGGCAATCCTTTGACGGCTTATGCCCAATTGGCTGGCGAGGATGAGGCAGGCGGACTGCCCTCTCATTATCTGGCGCAAGTTGGGACCCAGTTCAAACACATGGTTGGCGCAACCAGGGTTCAATGGAACGCGGAAGCTGCGGATACAACGGCTAGCAGAGTTTTTGGATTGGGAACAGGAATTATAGGGACTGCCTACAACCATGGGACCTATCGAGACGGACTTTATCACGACGGACTTCCGATTGGGCACCCCATAGGCGGGACAGGCCGAATGCTATCAGCAGGGGTATCTGTCGTGCCTGACGATTTCCGCTATTTCTCTCGCTATGCTTTCCGTATGCTGCAGGCGGAAATAAATACAGCGAACAGATCCACAAATTACGTATTTCCGAAAGAAAGTAAATTGATGGGAATGGAGTTTTCGTATTCGTGGCGAATCAGACCCATGACATTCCGGGCAGGGGCGGTTGTTTTGCGACGAATTTCTGGTGCTGCCGACAATGGTTTCAGTTTGATGTTTTCCATGAACATGCCATTGAATGGAATATGAGAACTGGCGGTGGCCGTTCGTTGAATTTTTGTGTTTTTTCATAGGCTTATGTTGTTAGACTCCAATACGCCAGTGCTCTTGGTAATGTGTACGGGAAACGTGTGCCGTAGCCCGATGGCCGAAGCCCTAATGAGTCATTACGTAAGTAATTGGGGTATCGGTGCCAACGTGATTTCCAGAGGGTTGGCTGCGCCGGTCGGACGATCTCCGCATCCGCATGCAATTCGTGTCGCTGAAGCGCACGACATACCCCTGGCGTCGGATAAACGCGCCGCGCAAGTCAGCAGCGCGGACATGGCGATGGCGACCGCTATATTCATCATGGACTCGGACCATCGCCGGGAAATACAGAAAGCTTACCCGACTGCATCAGGGAAGACGTTTCTGCTAGGGCAATGGCAAGGCCAGGAAATTGCGGATCCCATCAATGAGCCTCTAGCCAAATTTGAAGAGGCCTGGGTGCAATGTGATCAGGGTGTTCAGGAATGGCTCAAACGCTTGCGTGATGCGGATATCGTGCGTTTCGTTGAGAATGTATGAACTAAAAGTGCGTGCAAATCATTGCCGCGGTGAGTGAATTGATAGGAGTTTTCGAAGTGGCGAAGCCTCGCATTCGTTTTTCGTTATGTGCTTTGGCGCGGAGCAGCGTAATAGCGTTAGTGCCAATGGCAGGATGCTCGCTTGTACCAGGTCAATATCTTGGAATAACTCCGAAGATTAACGAAACTGACCGTGCTTATGCATATGACACGACGGGAATTGAGTCGATAGAGGAGCGAGCGGATATTTTTTCGATCACTTCTACAGCGATTTTGGAGCAGGAAAAAGAGCGGGATGCTGCGCGGAAAAAAGTAGAAGCATTGCGAGCGGAAAGTGAGCGTCAGAATAAAGTTGGAATATATGATTATTATGTAGGTATTCAGGACGTATTGCTCGTTACTGTCTGGAATCATCCGGAAATCAACAACCCGGGTGGTAGCGTCAATGCCGCAGTTTCTGGGCGAGTCATCAATG
Source organism: uncultured Burkholderiaceae bacterium (assembly GCA_937871985.1). Next base: position 18,554 of record CALMPB010000419.1, on the reverse strand, counting down.
AAGATGGGACGTTTTTTTTTCCATACGCCGGCAAGGTTGAGGCCGAAGGCAAGACCGTTCAGCAAATCAGAGATGAGTTGACGAAACGACTTTCCAAGGTTCTGGTGGAACCGCAGGTGGATGTTTCTGTTTTGCAATACCGCAGCAAGCGTGCCTTCATTTTAGGGCAAGTGGAAAAACCGGGAATAATTCCCTTGACGGGAATACCTCTGACTGTTGCGGACCTGATAACCTCCGCAGGTGGACTTAAACCGGATGCTGATCTTCGCAGGGTCAGCCTAGTACGTCCAGGGAGTGCCGCTCAAAATCTCGATTTATATGCCTTGTATTATGAAGGCGATCTTTCCCAAAATATGTTGCTCCGGCCCGGAGATGTGGTCACGGTACCCGAAAATCGCTACAACAAGATTTTTGTTCTAGGTGAAGTGGGTAGGCCGCAGTCGTTTGCATTGCCTGGTGGACGCTTCAGCTTGGCCGATGCCATTGCTGATGCGGGTGGATTCAATCCCCTGTCTTCCAATGCCGGGCAGTTGTATGTAATTCGAAATGGTAAGAGTAATCGACCGCAGATTTGGCATCTCGATGCTGCGAGTCCTGATGCTTTGGTTCTGGCCGATGGGTTCGAGTTGGAGCCGAGGGATATTGTATATGTAGATCCTGCTGGGGTCGCTCGGTTTAGCAGAGTGTTAAATAATATCCTGCCAACCGCTGCCGTCGCGCGGCCTGCTATTCAGAATTAATTACAATCGGCTCAATCCATGGATTCCGCAAAAATTGACGGCGACTCGTCGTATGAAATAAATCTTGGGGCACTTCTTGATATTCTGCTCCAATATGTCTGGGTGATAATTTCGGTTTTCGTCGTAATTTTCGCGATTGGCGTTGGTTACGTGACGTTCGCTACGCCAATATATCGCGCGGATGCTTTGATTCAAGTCGAAGACAACAAGCCGTCGATGTTGAGTGGCATCCAGAATATTGCGAATGCGTTAGGGACCAGTTCTAATCCCGTTACAGGGGAAATAGAAATACTGCTGTCCCGGGAAGTGTTGTTCAAGGCAATTTCTGGGATACAAGCGGATATTCAGATCCGCCCTAAATTTTTCCCCGTCGTCGGTGCCTGGTACGCCAGGGTTTTTGGGAAAAACCCTGCTGACAGTACGGCACCGTTCAATTTGAATGAATATGCCTGGGGTAAAGAGCGGTTAAGGCTGGATAGCCTTGAATTCAGTGATGGCAGTGCGGGAGAAGTTTTTTATTTTCGTGCCCGAGACAATGGCTTTGATATCGAGGATGAAACAGGCAAGGTCCTGACATCCGGGCAAGTCGGCCGTCTGTTTGAATTCAAAGCTGACAACGCAACGGTAAAAGGTTCGGTTTCGTTGTTGAATGCCAGGCCGGGAGTCGTATTCCAAGTCCAGAAAGTTTCTCCTGTCAAAGCATATAAGGCGATCTCCTCACGGTTGAAGATTGAAGAGGCAACGCGCCAAAGCGGGATCATTCGGGTCAGCTACGAAGACTCGGACGCTGACTTTGCCCAACGGCTGGTGAACGCCATTTCCAAGGCCTATCTGCTGCAGAATGTCGAACGCCGTAGTGCCGAGGCAGATCAGAGCCTGAAGTTCTTGAACACTCAAATGCCTGAAATCAAAAAGAGTGTTGAACAAGCTGAAGATGCTCTCACTACCTTCCGGACGAAAACAAATACTGTTCGGGTTGAAAAAGAGGCAGATGGACTGCTTGCCCGGTCTATCGATGTGGAACGGGGGCGCTTGGAGTTGCAACTGAAGTTGGATGAGATGCGGCAGCGCTTCAAGCCTGATCATCCGCAGATCAAGGCTTTGGAATCTCAAATTGAAGAGACCAAGCGAGAGGGGGGCCGCGTTAACGAGCAGGTAAACCGTTTGCCGGCGGCACAACGTGACTTGCTGCGGCTGGAGCGTGATGCGACGGTTAACAGCGAGCTATATATCGCGTTGCTGAACAACGTGCAGCAGTTGAAGGTTGCCAAGGCGGGGACCATTGGAAACGTCAGGGTCGTGGATTATGCGATCAAAGATGATGTCCCCGTAGCGCCGCAGAAGTCCCTGGTGCTGGCTATTGCAGCCTTTGCCGGGATTGTTCTAGGAGTCATTGCCGCTGTCGTTGCTCGCTTGCTGCGGCCAACAGTGCGAGATGCCGCGGAGGTAGAAAGAGCCACCGGGTTGATATCGTACGCTAGCGTCCCTGAAAGCATTTCCCAGGAAAAATTGGATTCTCATCTTCGAGATAAACGAGGGCGCAAGGCTATTGTCGAAGGAAGGAATCAGCTACTGGCGCTGGTGGCCCCGGAGGATCCCGCAATCGAAAGTCTGCGTTCCTTGAGGACCGGATTGGCATTTGCGCTGATGGGAGCGGGAAACAAGAATGTCGTGATCACCGGGCCAACTGCAGGGCTGGGGAAGAGCTTTATTTCTGCAAATCTGAGCGCTCTATTGGCGGCTAGTGGCAAGAAAATTCTTCTCGTTGAAACCGATATGAGACGGCCGCAATTGGGAACATATTTCGGCTACAAAGAGAAGAGAGGATTGGCAGAGATACTGGTAGGTGCCCAGCGTTTTGATGACGTGGTCTATAAGGTGGACGTCTTGGATGGAAATCTGGACGTCTTGCCAGCCGGTTCAATTCCGCCCAATCCTGGCGAGCTTCTGTTGAACGAGAGATTCACTGAGCTGGTTCGCTCGATCCAGGACCGCTATGATTACCTGATTTTTGACTCTGCGCCCGTATTGCCGGTCGGAGATACTCTCGCCGTTACCCGTATAGCCGATGCTGTTTTCATGGTGGTCCGCTCGGAGTGCAGCACGTTCGGAGAAGTCAGGGATGCCGTAAGTAAACTTGAATCTGTCGGTAGTTCGGTGAAGGGCATGATATTCAATGGTGTCAAGCGGCGGCGGATCGGTTATGGCTACGCTTACAGGTACTATTACAGCTACGGACGAGACTGAGTTTTACGAATGAATCGGAGAGCGTACATAGGCTGCGCTCTCCGTACGGTAACGAGTAAAGTGAATTTTTCTTGTAGTGTTGTTGCTATAAATTACTAAACTGACGATTTATTGGCCTTATGCGGGCAAGCCCTCGATATCTGTTGAGTTTTCTATTTTTCTGTTCGATTGCCACATTGCCGCTGTATTTGTGGTCTTCGGGTTTGCCACAGCTGACTCACGTCTTGCTTCTGATTTTTGCTCTATTTCTTTTTTTTGGATATAGCAAGAAAATATCTTTGAGACCCCACGAACTGTTGATTCTTGGGCTCATGTTGTTCGCATTGTTTCGGGAGTGCGTGGCGATTGTCGGAGGTTCGGGGGCTGGGGGGCTGAGCGAAGTTGCATATTTGGCGTTCAATCTGGTGGTCTTGGTGTCGGTTCGATCATGCCTGGAAACGCAAGGTGGAATCGCACCATTGAAATGGGGCTATATCACAGCGTTGCTGCTTGCCGTCGCCGGACTGTGGATCATGGGGACGAATTTTACTGGAACTCAAGTTACCGAGCGAGCAATCGGGACATTTAATAACCCAAATCAATTGGGCTATTTTTCGGTATGTTCATTTTGTCTCTTCGTGATTTTCTTTAAATATAGAATGCTCAATGCAATTCAATCAATCGTGGTGATTGGGTTGATTGGAGTTTTGTCTGTATCCTCTCTGTCGAAAGCAGCGAACATAGCAATTGGCTTGGGCGTTTTTTTCCTGCTTTTCTCCACGTTGTTTTCCAAGTCAAATTGGTCCTTTAAAATACTGACCCTTGCCGTCTTGCTGGCGATCATGGTGATTTTTGCCGGGAGCTATTTGGAGCTGGATGACCTGCTCATTACTCAGAGATTGCGATCCATTGGATCGGATAGCGATGACAGTCTTGAAGAGCGAGGTACCTTTGCACTTTTCGATGCGGGTGCCAATGTTCTGGAGTATCTGTTCGGGATTGGATACGGCAGAAGTTTTGCTATTGTTGGGCATGAGATTCATAGCACTCTGGCCGCGAATCTTGTGAATTACGGGTTTTTCGGGGGCGGAATATATTTGGTATTTCTGGGATACTGGGCCTGGAAGTCCTGGAAGAAGTATGGGATCTGGCTGGGGTCGGCCATGGTTTTGCCTCCTATGGTTTATGGGATTGCCCATAACGGGACGCGGTTTACGGTTTTTTATGTGGCCATTGCTGCTTCTCTGGCATCTATTTCCAGACACTATGTTCACACTGGAAAGACAATAACGGAAAAAAGCGTAAATTCTTGATGGCGAGATTTTGTGAGTAAGAAAATAATCATCGCTTTGAATGCGACCTGGAATCTTGTTAATTTCCGTGCAAATTTGATTCGTGCTTTCATCGATCACGGTTACGAAGTGGTCGCTGTTGCTCCCAAAGATAAATACATCGAGCAATTGCTGGCGTTGGGGTGTAGGTTTGTCGATCTGCCGATGAACTCAAAGGGGAAGAATCCGTTCATGGATATCCTCTTGCTGTTCAGGTTTTGGTCCATCCTGCGTCGCGAGAGGCCCGCTGTCTTTCTGGGTTATACGGTCAAGCCGAATATCTATGGTTCACTCGCTGCCCGAAGTTTGGGGATTCCCGTAATCAATAATATTGCGGGATTGGGCGCTGTTTTTATCAAAAAAGGGTGGCTGACGGCATTGGTGCGCTTTCTGTATGGTTTGGCCCTAAAGAAATCATGGAAAGTTTTTTTTCAGAACAAGGATGATCTGGCACATTTTGTTGAAGTCGGGGTCGTCAAGAAAAATGCGGTGGATCTCTTGCCAGGCTCAGGGGTGGATTTAGAGAAGTTTTTTCTTGCACCCTATCCTGAGAACACACGGCCCCGTTTCTTGTTGGTGGCCCGGATGCTGTGGGACAAGGGAGTCGGAGAGTTCGTCGAAGCTGCAAAGATAATCCAGGCCAGAGGGTTGTCCGCTGATTTTTGCCTGCTGGGGTTCTTGGACGCAAAAAATCCAACAGCAATTTCTCGAGCTCAGATGCAAAATTGGGTTGATGATGGATTCGTTCAATATCTAGGTAGTAGTGATGATGTTCGGTCTGAAATTGCAGTAGCGGATTGTGTCGTCCTGCCTTCTTATCGAGAAGGTACGCCTCGTTCGTTGTTGGAAGCTGCATCAATGGGAAGGCCAATCATAACAACGGATGCTGTTGGCTGCCGTGAAGTCGTTGATGACTCCATAAACGGTTTGCTCTGTCAGGTGAAAGATCCCATTGACCTGGCCGATAAGATTCAAATGATGATAGAGATGCCTCCTGGTCAAAGAAGAATTCTCGGAGAGAGAGGGCGCCAGAAGGTGGAAAGAGAGTTCGACGAAAAAATCGTCATAGAAAAATATTTGAATGCAGTTGATAGAGCTTCGCACTGATGCAATAACTCCTCAGAACCGGCACAGCTCAAATTGCCAGTGCAACCGATGTCTTCAATCCACGCGCCTGCGGTAGTCGTGCAGGATTTCGAAGCAATCTCACCTGTTCCAAAGTGCGGTTGGCGGTGCAAGCCTTGCCTCATGGTCGGGTATGGCAGACAAACACCCCCGTCAGCATGCCTGGCTGTCACTGTTCGGCTCTGGGGTTGACGTAGGGCCGCAGGCAGCTTCCCGATCCACCGCAGCCGTCAGAGCTGGGGCATGTGTCGCACGATTAGCCTGTCAAGCGCCAGCGGGTGAGCGGGCAGTCCGATAGCCAAACGAGGGCGTCCTTGATCGTCACCTTGACCCGAGTCACGTACTTCGGATCGATCTTGGGCGGAGTCTTATCGGCTCGAAGGACACCGCAGGGCTGGGCATATCGAATTCGCCGCAAGGCTTGGCGATCCACACCGTGCAGTCCTCGGCGTGGGGGCTGGCGGTTGGTGTTGATAACCTCCACTTCCCCTGCGGCAGGGAGTACGATCTTTTCCCGTGCAGCTCCCGCAGCGTTCGACGCCCCTCCTTCTGCTTGGTGAGCTGGCGCTTATTCTCCTCGGTTCTCGCCGGTGGGCCCGGGGGGCATCCTTCGTGGCTCACCTGGCATCAGCGATCCGCAGTTTGATCTGAAGAGCGACAACTGGCGCCAGCGGCCGGCCTCAAGCACTGTCGTGTTGCGATGGATGACGCCTGGCACCGTTGCGTTCTTGCGTCCGCTGGCGCAGCGCTCGATATTTTCTTCCGTTTCTGTGTCTATCGTCGCACAAAGGCGTACACGGCCTTTGACCGCACAGGTATCCCATTCCGCGGGTCTCATGGAACTGTTCTGGATGGCTGCCAGTCTTAAATGAAATCGGAAGTCGAAAACCCGATAGGCCCATAGAATCTGAAAACATTCGAACTGCATATTTTTCGAGAGCCAGGCTCTTGCGGGAGGTCATATGCAACGCCGTCATTTAATATCCGGGGTCTTGTCTGCTATTGCCGCCTTTTTTGCCACGTCTATCGAAACAAAGGCGAGCCCAGCCAACCCCTCTGATTCGGGTGATCAGAAAGAGGGGAATTCTCTTGTTTCCCCCTTTGAAGTAACGAATGTCGATGCCTTGCGTAAACTCGTCCCGAACAACAAAAGAATGATTGTCTTGCTACTGGGATATTGGCAAGCAGGCGACGGTGGCGGTGGATTATTGCAGTGGATGCCCAGCAGTACCAACGATGATGACGGAGTTTTTGTTTTCCGTCCGATAGAAAATAGCGTGCGTGGGCGATGGGAGAGATCCGCGGAAATCGTCGATGTGAAGTGGGCAGGAGCTAAATCCGATGGGTACAGCGACGACAGTTCAGCTATTCAAAATGCGGCTTCGGTCGCTTTTCGTAGAGGACTGCCGCTGTACTTCCCGGCAGGTATCTATCTTTTGGCAAAGAAAGGGAAAACCCAGGTTCTGTTGGAAGATATAGAAAATTCTTTGAGAGTATATGGAGCTGGGCCGGCAACAACATTGAAACTGGGAGGAGGTGTATGTTCCTCTGATTTTGTATGTATGTTTTCGATCAGATCAAGAAAAGGAGTCACTATAGAGTTCTCGGACCTGACCATCGACATGAATGAGGCCGAAAATAAGCTTCTGGGCGGACCCAGTTCGTTGGAACATTGCCACGCGATACAGATACTTCCGAAATCGATAAATGGATTTGATAGCGTAATTATCAGGAATTTGTTCTTTTCGAATTTGATTGCCGACGGTGTAAATATAGGCGGATCGACAGTAGAATGTGTGAACCGGATCAGTGTGGATGGACTCTATGGCGGGGAACGAAAAAGAAGCCGTAGCGACATTGCGATCACATGCTCCTACACAAAATTAAATCTAATAAACTGTATTACACATAACATTGAGGTGGAGGTGAATGTTGACAAAGGAAGAGTCGCTACGCCGAGTTTTACCACAATCAGCAATGTTTCTGTGTCCGAGGCGGATTTCATAACAGATGCGAGAGGCGAGCATTGGCTGACCATGTCAAATGTCAATGTTCTGGTGTTTTTCAACATGAATGGATATCTGGCGAATATATCAAATTCGAATTTTCTGGTCAGCAGTCTTATTCGAATATCAGACTATTCACATGCCTCCAGTGTCTTCTTCGTCGGTTGTCAGTTCAGAACGAACAACGATTACAAGGATGACTATTTGTTTTTCTTTGGAAAAAAAGAAAATGGTCCAAGAGTTGTCTCGTTCGTTTCATGTCAATTCGAAATTTCTGCCTCGTTGGCTAAGGGGATTATCGTGGACAGGAATTCGGGAACTAGCTCGGAAGATTATTTGATAATAAGAAATTGCAATTTCTCTGCCAAGGATGTGGAAGTTTTCATTAATGCAAATGGAAGGAACGTAATAATTGTAGGGAACGATTTCATTGGCCTTCCAAAAAACAGGAATTCTATTGTCATAAGTAACGAAAATAGTAATTCGGCATATGAATCATATATTGAAATAAAAGAAAATAAATTCCTTTCGTCAGGCCAGGTTGCGATTAGTCCCTGCAATTCGGCTTCTTCCAGGGTTGTATATTTTCTTGGGAGAAATTATGTACGTGATCCCGCTCTCGTGTTCTACCTAAAAGAGGAGAAGTTCACAAATATAGATTTTCATTCCCCAATGGAAGTTTTCGTTGATGAAGTGCCAACGAGTGGTTTTACAATATCTGGGACTCGTTATTTATATAAAAACCCGGCATTGCCCGGAAAATTGGGAGTCGTTGCCGGTTTTACCGGAGATGTTTCAAAGAAAAAAAAGGTTTTCAATGAAATGCCTATCGCTTATTGAGTGCTCGAATAAGATGCTTGAAGCCTGGCCAAGCTTTGCGCAGGGTAAAGCCTGGGGATGCATACCATTTCTGAGTATGCCCGTCGATCATTGGACCCAAAGTAGAGCTTGTCCATGCCCGATGTAACGCTGTCGAACATCGCTCCTTGGGGTTTATGTAAATTGACGAGAGGCACGAAGATGGAAGACAGCATCAAACACTAGGTAGCGAAGCGCAAGAGCGTGCGGATGCTCGACATCTTCAGGGCGAGACTACTGCTGCCGGGGCGAGCCGCCAAGACGATCTGTCGCCCCCGGAAGGCGAGCAGTGGGGGGATGACAGCAAGCGGGAAATGGAGAATGCCTTGCGTGTCAACCCGCAGGACGTATGCGAGTAATACGAACGCCAGCTCAAGTATCTGCAAAAGGCGTAGATCGAAGAGCTGCCGGAGCTGCGTGCGGGAAAAATGACAGTCCCTGCTGAACGGGGGCGAGAAGTGATCGAGACGATCCGCCAGGGACTGCAAGCCGAGGCATCAGCGTCTTGATCGCTAAGTTGTTCCGCTGGTTCGACTTGCCGCGCCGCACGGTCTACTACAAGCCGGTCAGGTCGGCACCGAAGCGCGATTCGCAGTTTGTTGAGGTAATCAAGGGGTTGATCAAAGGGCCGCTGCCGCGTGTGGGCCGGTCGAGACGCTGGCGATCGACTGCCATACGGGGGAGTTACTTGGTTGGCAGCTGTCTGCGTGACCGTCGCCACAGTTCTCCCAACCATGACGTGGGCACGCCATTATCGTGCCGGGCACCTAACGGGCCTCTACCCGCTCGATAGAGGCAGCAGGCTGCTTCATGCGAATAATTCTGCAAGGATTTCCGGCCGCGACACAGTTGCCCGGTACATCCTTCGTAACTACGCTACCCGCACCGATAGTGACGTTGTCTCCTATGGAGACTCCTGGTAAGACAATGGCGTTCGCCCCAATCCATACGTGAGAGCCTATATGAATAGGCCGAGTCGGTTCAGGTACAAGCATGTCGTCATCACTGTGGTTGGCAGAAATGATTTTCACTCCCGGTCCAATCTCGACGTAGTCCCCAAATACGATGCCGTTAAAGGCTTGAATGTAGTTCCCCAGATTGTCGCCGGGATCGCAATCGTGACCCTTCTTGATTTTTTTGTGGCCGAGGACAACCGATGTGAAATGAACTGGCCATGGAACTCGCCGATTGAAGCCTACGATTTTTTGCAAGAATCCGTACTTGAGTAGGATCGAAAAAAAACTCTTGTAATCTGGCCGTCGAAAATACTGAGGATAGAGAAGGCGAACGAGCCATCCCAGCAGGAGTTTGTCCAGTTTAAGAATATTCGTCTTTAATCTCTGGTTCATGAGCGTAAGAAGAAATCAAAGAAATTTTTCGGCCAGTAGATAGATAAGCCAAAAAAATGCAAGTGGAAGAAATGAAAGCTTCAGGCTCTTCGCTTTGCCTGAGCCGGCAGTTCTAAAAATAAAGAAGCTGTATATAGCCAAGGAAAGTGAACCAAAGGCAGAAAACCCCAAGATCGCCATTTGAAAATTGCCAGTCAATCCGCCAAGCAATACGCCAGAAACACGAAGAGAAAAAATAAGGATTGTCAGCAAGAAATCCAGTCTTTGGTTGCCGGTAGCTGGAAATATATACGAGAGAGGGCCGGTAACAAAAGAAATCAACAGCCATGGAGCTAATATTGCAGCGATATGACCGCTTTCTCGCCATTCATCTCCGAAAAAAAACTGAAACCCAATCTCTGAAAAAAGTAGAAAAATTAGAAAGATTGGCGAAGCATATAACCATGATCGGGTCGCTAATTTTTCGGTAATTTGTGAAACATTGGCGTCGTTCTTGGTTATTTCAGAGTAGTAGGCTTGGCCAATCGATGTGGTGAGGTAAGTGATTGGAATGGAAACGATGCGATGAGCCATCAGATAATGGCCGACCGCAGCAAGATTGAATTGGTAGCTAAGTATGAAAATAAGGATATTCGAAGACAAGGCCGCAAAAAAAGACGCCGGCATGTGATAAAAGGGAAAATTCCGATACTTTCGAAGAAAGCCCGAAAACTTCAACCGATTGGGGCGACGGGAAAGGATGCTCCTTGGCCAAATGGCTACGACGGAAACGAATAACCCAAATAAATAACCAAGGATCAATCCGCTTTGGGCGCCGAATAGAATCAATTGAAGCAGTACGATGCTAAGGGCTTGGACAAGCTTTGAGGATGATGTTCTCTTGAAGTCACCCATTGCGAGCTGATATTGGGTGCAGACTTTATAGAGCGAATAAAAGAAAGTCGAAAAAATTATCGCTACGAGTAGACCCAGGGAGAGCTCGGTGCCATGAATGGTTCTGCCTGAAACGAATAGCCCGACAAGGAGGATGCCGGTTGCCAACAGCATGAAACTACCTAAGAATGCAAATAGTGCCGACGCATGAACTGTGCGGTTGCGACTAAGCATGAAGGTGTTTTCAAGGCTCAACGTGGCTAGATGAGAAAGAATCATTCCGCTGGAGAGAACTACTCCAAAAATACCGAACTGGTCTGGAGTATAAAGGCGGGCGAGCGGAATGGAGCCTAACGCGAGGATGAGCTGAGCGGAAACATTGCCAGCAAGTAGCGTTCTGATTTTTTTCTTGAATGAAGCCACGAGAAGTTTTCTTAAGAAGAACCAGATCTACATCGACAATTTGTAGTCAGAGATAATTCGTATTTCCGTTTCAAACCGCTGGGGCCAGGGCAAGATCAGCCGAGAAATATCCGACCTTGCTCCTTCGATCAATTCCTGCGTCGATGAGAGGTCGAGCTGGATCCATGCATTGATTTTTTCTGCAATATCTTCTGGAAAATCTTCTTCTGTACCCACCAGCGAATTTTTCTTATGGGAAAAAATATTTCCGGTATCTCCCGTGTTTCTGACCGCAATCAAACGACCTGCATAGACGGCTTCCCACAGCGAATTTCCGAGGTTACTGTTGTCATAGCAGAAGAGGCAGACATGAGATCTCTGCAAGGCTTCAAGATATCCGGACTGTTGCTGCGCGGGCGTAATAGTGACGAACTCTTCTAATCCGAGTTCCTTGACTCGGGCTTCCAGTTTCGATTTGTCAGGTCCATCCCCAAGAATCTCCAGATGGGCATTCAATTTATACTTCTGTACCAGAATTCTTATTGATTCCAATGCCAAATCATGTCTCTTCCAGTGGCTCAGTCTACCGATAGACAAGATTTTCAGCATGTCTCCCTGGGTATATACAACAGGAGGCAATGAACCCAACTTTTGGTGGAAAGTTTGATCGATTCCATTGTAGAGGTGATAAAAAACCCCTTTTCTCCCAGCGAACTCCACTAGCGCGTCGTATTGAGTACCGTCATTCGTGGAGATTAGAATGTCCCGCCCGAACCTGGCCGTCAGATATTCCAGGAGATGGCGAGAAAAAACCTTGGAATATTTTTTCTTCTTGACGAAATCGGACGCCAGGGAACCAAAAACCCGACATACTGTTGTTTTCGCGTATTGCTTGCCGAGCAGACTGGCTACAAGGCTATAGTTGGCCATTCCGTAAATGACATCAAAATTTCCCTTTCTGATGTGCTTGAGGGCGTAGATGTATGAAATTGGCAAGCAGAGAAGTCTGAAAAGAATCCTGTTTTTTACAGGAATTTTATAAAGATGTATTTTCGAGCCATTTTCAAAGGATATGACCCGGGAGACATAAGGGTTTACCACAATTGCTTCGAACCGATGGCCAGTGGAATGTCCGAAGTATTGAAAAAAATTATAAACCGCGGGCATTCCCTTGGGAGGAGACCCGCTTATGAACCAGGGCAGAAGTCCAGAAAAAATATCGCCCAGAACAAATAAATTCATTTTAATGACGTTCCTGGAGTTCGATAATATTAACTCTTGTCGTTGATTTCTTGTAGTAGTTCTTCGTAGAGTTTCTTCATCGAATTCGTGGATACACCCGCATCGGCAAAAATGCTATTGTGGAAATTGTAGGTGATGGCTGTACCGGATTGATTGGCTTGAATGAACGAAAAAAGCAACTGTTTCGCCCTGTCGACATCGTATGCTGCTTCCATTAGGAGAGGACCATCCATGATTACCAATGGGATCTCCTTGACATCAAGCTCCTGGCGCAGGTCGAGGTCAAAGATGGAAAATTCCATACCAGTCCCGCATCGAAAGCCAATCTTGTCAGCATATCCGAGTGTGTAGTCTTTGCGAATCCTGTTTTCCTGCAAAATCTTTGGAGTTTCACTCACGGAGTATCGAAGAATGTGCTGCCGGCTACTGGTTATCTCAGCATGGGCGCTAAGGGCCAACGCTACTTTTTCATTGGCCAGTTGACCAGAGTCTTTGTAGGTGACATAGCTCGGGTGCAGACCAATCTCATATCCGTTGGAAATTGCGAGGCCGATGGCTTCTCCGGCTTCGGCATCTGAAAGCGAGTATAGGTTATCGTATTTGGTACGTCCCCCGCTCATGAAAAAGACGATGCGATCTTTGGTTCGGTTTTTTGAAAAAAGCCATTCAAACGTGTCAAATGGATCCTTTCCCGTTGAGCGAAATTCAAAAAATTGCCGAGCCAGAGAGATTGTCTTTTTCAGATTTTTTTCTTTCAGAAACGTCCTTGCAAATGCTCGAGCGATCCGTTTGTTTGAACCAAATTTTCTCAGGCAGTCGATATCATGAGTGAGGGTGTGCTTGGTGGGCCAGTTGGAGATATTGCTTCCCAGTGTCTCCAGCAGCGCCAATCTAATATGGTCTATCACTGGGATGCGATGAAGCTCTTCTTTTACCAGGAATTGAGCTTCGCTTCGTAGCCGGCCGTGCCTGTCCAGAGAGTCGCTGGACGCGAACCACTCTTCATATCGGGTTAGATGGAAGAAGGTCGCTTCTAGAACGTCAAAATGAAGGGCTTGATTGGATGTAAATTGTTCATCAGGCCGCTTGTGTCTTTCTACAGAATATAAAAACTTAGAACCGTAGGTGTATCTATTCGAAATCAATGAACTCGGTACTGGTCGATCGGAGCCATTGAAGAGAAGGCGCTGCTGTGGAATGGACAAATCAATGTTCGGAGAGATTGTATCTCCGTATGATATTCGATAGTCCGCTTCGAAGTTTTCATCATTAAAGCGCAATTCGAACTCATGCTTCTCGATGGAGCAGAAGAGTTGTCGAACGGTATATTCAATTTCCCGGCTGAACTCAGGATTGTCGTGAAGAAAAAGTATGCGCGTTTTCATTTTATCTTTCCACGAACCAGATCAACCAGCTTGAATAAAAGATTTCTTCTTTGAATTTCAAAATATGGGACTTGTTCTGCACCAAAAGCACGAACAAATTTCTCCACAGGTTTGATCATGCTGCCTTCGAAATCAAAGAATTTTGTAAATTTCTGGCAGTACTCGATAGCATCCCAGAGGAGAAGGGACGTGGCGCCGCTGCTTCTCAGCGAAGGATCTGCTCCGCCCCAAAGATAGTATGCCGTTTCCGCATCCCAGACGATATAGACAGCCGCATGTACCTGTTGGGTTGCTGTGTCGATCGCCAAGGTGATGCGACGCATCTTTCTTTGAGAAAGCTCCTTGTCAAGCCCTCGTACGAAATCCAGGGAGTATGGAATTTCTTTCTTCTGACGAAGGAAGCTTTTTTTATTGATTTCATAAAAAGAGTCAATGTCATCGATTTCTTTGATGAAAACTTTGGACTGAGCTTTTTTTATGTCGGTTCTTATATTTGACTCCAGCTCTTTGTGAAGATTTTCTATCGTTGATGATAGATCGAGTCGATATGTGTAGAGAGTCGTTTGCGCATAGCCATTCCAATAAAATGGCATCCAGTTTTTCAGGGAAAATCTGAATTTTTGCTTGAAAAAAGAAAAATTGGGAATCTGTTCAATAAGATTCTCCAGGGCTTCCTTTTCATGGGCAATTTTTTTTGCAGCCCTGGTGCTAGAGGCTTGAGATATCCAAGGGCCTAGAAACTGGGTTTGCTTTGGCATGCGACTGATGTATAGGCCGTATTTCTTCTCGATGGTGTAAGGCCAGACGGCCCTGACGCTGCCATCCTTGTTGTGAGAAAATACTGCGTTCCAATTGCCATTCGTTGCGGCCTCGATCCACCACCATTGAAGGAATATGGGGACTGCATGAGCATTCTCAGACCATTCTTTGTATTCTTCTTTCCTGTTCTTTGCGAATGGTCTATGGGGCTGAAATAAATTAAGAATTCTCATGGGCAAAGAAGTGATGTGATGAGGCCACAATGTAGATATGGGAAGATTGAATTCTTGAAAGAAATGCAAAAATGCTCAGGCTTGTGTGTTTGTCATTTCGCAAGACACAGGGCTATTTTTTCGGAGGCGAAACCTTCACCATATGGGCTGTGAGCGACTTGAATGGTTACGCCAAAGCTCTGACGCGCATTTTTTATGATCTGCTCTTCATCTGCGCCAGCTAGTGTGTTGGCTTTTATTTCGACGAGTTCTACCCATTCCGTTTGATCGCGCATGGTGATGCAGGGTTTGCGGAAGAAAAAGGCTTCTTTCTGTAGTCCGCCACTGTCAGTCAAGACAAGGCTGCAGCTTTGCAGCAGGTCGATCATTTCCAGGTACCCCACCGGATCGATCACGGATATCTCTAGCTCGACGCCCAAGCGTTGAATGGCTGCCCGCGTTCTCGGATGGACGGGAAGCAGAACAGGGGCGATATTCTTATGTATGTGGTTGAGCGCATTGATGATGGAGCGCAGTCGATTTACATCGTCCGTATTTTCTGCGCGATGTAAGGTCGCGAGTGCAAAGTTTCCCTTTGGCTTGCTTTCAATAGAGGCGGAAGCATTCTGAGCGAAGAAAAGGGCAGCGTCTTGCATGACATCGCCAACATTGAGCATCGTAACTTGCTTCGAGGAAAAGCCTTCTCTTTCCAAGTTCTTGATGGCCGTCTCTGTCGGACAAAAGAGGAGATCGCTCACATTATCGGTAAGGATGCGGTTGACTTCCTCCGGCATTTGCATATTGAAGCTGCGTAAGCCAGCTTCAATATGGGCAACGGGAACATGTAATTTGATAGCCGCTAGCGCACCAGCCAATGTCGAGTTTGTGTCACCATAAACGAGAACCCGGTCAGGTTTTTCGTCGAGAATGATTCGCTCGATGCTTTCCAGCATGCGGGCTGTCATTTGCCCATGGGGTCCGCCATGAATGTCTAGCTGAAACCGAGGTTTTGGTATGCTCAACTGGTCAAAGAAAATGCTCGACATGTTCGCGTCGAAGTGCTGACCAGTGTGGAGAAGCACTTCCTCTATTTCATCAGGCATTTTTGCCAGAGCATGGGAGACAACGCTGGCCTTGATGAATTGCGGACGGGCGCCGATGACAGTTAGTATTTTCTTCATTTAGATCCGGGGTGTCTAAAAAAATATTGCCTCACATGGGAGGCATGGAGGCAAATATTAGAAATTCATCATTTCAGCTAAGCGAAGATTTTATACTATCTGCTATTCTGTTGATGTGTTCTAATGTAATGTATGGGCTGAAGGGTAGGCTTAACACCTGCTCCGCTGTCTGGTCACCAACTGGCAAGTGAACCGAAGTATCTTGTACGGCTGGTTGTTTGTTCAGCGGTATTGGATAATGAATGGCTGTGGGGATTCCCTGTTCATGCAGGGCGCGCTGCAGTTTGTCGCGTTCAGATACCCGTATCGTATATTGCGCCCAAGAGCTGATGTTGTGAGGCTCGACATAGGGCGTTGTTTCTATTCCTCGCTCAATGAGAGCTTCCGTATACGCAGCAGCCAGTTTTTGGCGTGTATCCATTTCATCAGGAAAAACATCCAATTTCGCGAGCAGAACGGCTGCTTGTATTGTGTCAAGACGGCTGTTCACGCCCACGCGAATATGATGGTATCGGCGATCCTGGCCGTGGCGGGCGATCTGCCTGATTTTCTTGGCCAATTCTTCGTCATTCGTGAATATGGCCCCACCGTCACCGTAACAACCAAGAGGTTTGCTCGGAAAGAAGCTGGTGCACGAAATGTCGCTCAAGTTGCACGAGTTGTGTCCCTTGTATTGGGCTCCGAAGCTTTGCGCTGCGTCTTCTATGACTGCTATGCCATGCTTCTTCGCAATTGCGTTGATCGCGTCAAAATCGGCGCATTGCCCATAGAGTGAAACCGGAATTATTGCCTTGGTTCGTGGTGTAATGGCTTGTTCCAGGAGCTCCGGATCTATATTATAGGTTTTGGGATCGATGTCCACATAGACAGGTTTCGCGCCTAGCAAGGCGACGGTCTCTGCGGTGGCTATATAGGTGAAACCGGGGGTGATGACTTCATCGCCGGGGCCTATCCCGATGGCCATTTGTGCTATTTGAAGCGCATCCGTGCCATTGGCGCAGGTGACGCAATATCGTGCTCCAACCGCAGCTGCGAGTTTCCCCTCCAGTTCGGTGACCTCCGGGCCGAGGATATATTGACCATGAGCTAATACACGCTGTATGCCTTGATCAATTTTTTCCTTCAGTCTGAGTTGCTGTGATTTCAGGTCGCAGAATTCGATTTTCATTTATTTTTCCGCCTTTGTCAGTTGGCTATCAGAGAGTGAGTAATTGTCACCGGTATGCGGGCAAGTAAAATTGCCTTGGCCATCTACAGGCAGGGGAAGCCGTTCACCGTACTCGCTCATCCAACCAATTTGCCTGGCTGGGACGCCGGCCATTAGAGCGTATGCTGGAACGTTTTTTGTGATAACGGCCCCGGCCGCGATAAAGGCGAACTCACCTACAGTCACTCCGCACACTATCGTACT
This sequence comes from uncultured Burkholderiaceae bacterium, assembly GCA_937871985.1. The sequence goes on along the minus strand of CALMPB010000419.1, from coordinate 1,454 downwards.
GTTTGCGCCAAGAGTCGCTCCGCGCTTGATGAGCGTGTTCCGATACTCATCCTTGCGATTGACCAGAGCCCGTGGGTTGTATACGTTGGTAAAAACCATGCTGGGACCGCAGAAAACGCCTTCTTCCAGTGTTACGTTGTCATAAACCGACACATTGTTCTGGATTTTGCAGTTGTCGCCGATGACCACTTTGTTGCCGACGAAGACATTTTGGCCAAGGGAGATGTTACGCCCGAGCTGGGCGTTGCCGCAGACATGTACAAAATGCCAGATGCGGCACCCGTCGCCGATTTGCGCTCCGTCGTCAATGATTGCCGAAGGGTGGACAGTGTAGTTGCGAGATGTTGACATTATTCTAAAATCCTCTTTGCTGCTTCTTCGCCTTCAAGTAGCGCGGTCGTCCATTTCCCGCCATAAATGTGAAGCACATTGTCGACCTTCTCAAAGGCCCACTCTCGGGTGGCATTCGTTGGGTCGTTTGAACTGAAAACGAGGGGACGAACTCCCGCGAAGGAGCCAATGACGTCATCAGTGCTTGCATGAGGCGAGAGGTAATGGTTGTAAACTTCAAGCAAGTATTGGATTTCGTGTTCGCTGGGCCCCGGGTTCTCTGCTTCACTCTGCCGTATTTCGGTTGTCCCGAGAAGCGTAGCTCCTTTGTATGGCAAAACAAAAACAACTCGTCTTTCCCGGGGCACAGGCAACAGCAGGGCTGTTTCAATGGGGCGTTTAAGCAGGATATGGCTGCCACGCACCAGATCCAATTTGTAAGCAGACTTTCCGGGTTGTGTTTGACGTAGTGCCTCGGCCCACGGCCCGGTTGCGTTGACGATTCTGTCGAAACTGGATAACTGATTGAAATCAGTGATTTCGCATTGTGTGCGAATGTCAACGCCCTCAGCCGCCAGTTGGGTGACAACCCAGTTTCCTAATGCATAATCGTCCATCTGGGCGTCATAGAATGAATATGCTCCCAAAAGTGCGGTTTGTACAAGGCCGGGATGACGGGCTTCGACTTCCGCCGCTGTCAGCCAGCGGCTTTTCGGAAAGCCGCTGCCGCGCGCCAGAAGGTCATATAGCTTGATTCCAGCCGCAACGATCCATCGAGATCGGGAGCCATCTTGGTAGATAGGCAGAAGCAGCTCGAGTTGCTGGCAAAACTGGGGTGCTCTTTGCAGCCAGGTCGTTCTTGCCAGAAGAGCTTTGCGAACCAAGCGAAATTGCCCTGTTTCGAGATAGCGCAGGCCGCCGTGTAGCAGTTTGGAAGACGCACTGCTTGTCTCTTGCATGGGGCGGCCGCGTTCAAACAGCGTAACTTGAGCGCCCCGCTTCGAGAGAGCCCAGCTTGTGCAGGCTCCGACAATTCCCCCGCCTACTACCGCAATACGCATTGCAGCACAGCCTTTAAAACTCGAGCGGCAAGGCGACGCGACGGCCGTCTCGAGCCGACAGGT
>CALMPB010000418.1 GCA_937871985.1 uncultured Burkholderiaceae bacterium | reverse complement strand
GGCAGTGCGAAAGTCCGTCAACGAGATTTGCCCCCAATGTATCGACTTTCGGCTGCCACTGGGCGCCGATTTGGGCGCATAAATCAGTAGGGGAGATGGGGTATGGTTACTGGCACCTTGCACCGGTATTCTCTAAGGTTGCCCAACACGTAAAGCTAGGCCTGGCGCGGCTTTCCAGCCAGTCCGAAAGTCGGATAGTCCAAACTTTGGAACAAAAAACCCGACTTTGGAATATGAGTTGGGACGAAAAAAAAAGCACTTACATGAGTAAGTGCTTTTTATTGAATTCTTTGGCGGAGCGGACGGGACTCGAACCCGCGACCCCCGGCGTGACAGGCCGGTATTCTAACCAACTGAACTACCGCTCCGCAGCGGCGTACTCAACTACATTGTCACTTCAACTGCATCACTACATACTGCTGCCAGAAGAACTGGCGTCCCCTAGGGGATTCGAACCCCTGTACTCACCGTGAAAGGGTGATGTCCTAGGCCTCTAGACGAAGGGGACCGGAACTTGCAACTGCTTCGACTACTGTACTACTTACTGCTTTACTGGTGGAGGTAAGCGGGATCGAACCGCTGACCTCTTGCATGCCATGCAAGCGCTCTCCCAGCTGAGCTATACCCCCACATGTACGTACACATTGTATTGCTTTTAAAGCTTGTTGTTTAAGCGGCCGTTTGAATTGCTGCCTGAACGCTAGGTCTTAAAAACAATGCATGTCTAGCAAAGAAGCGAAATTATGCACCAAATTTTAATCGTGTGCAAGTCAGGGTGAAAAAATTGCTGCAGCGCACGCCGGTCTATGGATTACGCCGCGCACGGCGGCACACGGCTACTCCCAGGAGCAGGACAAGCACTATCCAGGCGAGCACGGGGGTGTCGCCCCAGCGGACGTAGGGCGTGAGTCCGCGGGCGCCCTGGACTTCCACGTCGAGCACGCCGACGATGTTGGCGGGCAGTTCGGCGCGCACGGTGCCGTCGGGGTCGATGGCGGCCGTCATTCCTGTGTTGGTGGCGCGAATGACGGGGCGCGCGGTTTCCATGGCGCGCAGGCGCGACATGCGCAGGTGCTGGCGCAGCGCCCATGAATCTCCGAACCAGGCCAGGTTGCTCAGGTTCATCAGTATGGTGGCGCCAGGCCCCTGGCTGGGGCTGTCGGCGACGGACTGGATGATTTCTTCACCGAACACGTCTTCGTAGCAGATGTTGGGGGCAATGGTCTGGCCGGCCAGGTCGAATAGATGCTGGCGTGCCGCGCCTCGGTTGAAATCTCCCAAGGGAATTTGCAGGGCGTCGACGAACCAGCGGAATCCAGGGGGAATGAATTCGCCGAACGGTACGAGGTGGTGCTTGTCGTAGCGCAAGGGCAGCGCGCCCGACAGCAGCTCCGGCAGTGGTGTATTGGCGTCGAAGGCGATGGCGCTGTTGGTGTAGCGGGGAACGCCGTTGTTTTCTTCATGCAGGGGAATGCCCATGATGATGGTGGCGTTGCGTTCCCGCGCGATGGCTTGCCAGTCCTGCCAGAGTTCTTCGGGGTAGCTGTCCTGGAACAGGGGCATGACGGTTTCGGGCAGGATGATGAGCTTGGGTTCGTCGCCGGCCACTTTGGGCGGCAGGGCGGCCAGGTGCATATAGGTGTCGATGCCTTGCTGCATGAACTGGGGGTCGAACTTTTCCGACTGGGGCACATTGCCTTGCACCAGGCGTACCAAGATGGGGGCGCCGGAGGGGCTGGACCAGCGTAGCTGGCCCAGGGCCAGGCCGGCCAGGGCCACGGCGATGCCGGCAGCCACGGCGGTGGCCGCCGCGGCTTCACGCGGCGTGCCGCGCGCCTGCTTCAGTTGGGCGATGGCTGCGGCGATGAAGGCGGCGAACCAGGCCAGGCCGTAGACGCCGAACAGCGGCGCCCAGCCGGCAAGCGGCCCGTCGGCGTGGGCATACCCGGTGTTCAGCCATGGAAATCCGGTAAGCAGCGTGCCGCGCAGCCATTCGGCGCCGGCCCAGCACGAGGCCCACAGGGCGGGCGCCAGCAGTTGGCGGCCGTACGATGCGCCGGCGTGGCGCCATGAGGCGGTCAGCCATTGGGTGGCGGCGCCGGCCAGGGCGAAGAACAGCGCCTCGCCGGCGGCCAGCAGCAGCACGGCGCCGGCGGCCAGCGGGGCGTCCAGGCCGCCGAACCGGTGCAGGCTGATGAAAATCCAGTAAAGCCCCACGCAGAACTGGCCAAGCCCGAACAGGAAGCCCGTCCATGCGGCGGCGCCGGGAGAGCGCGCGGTGACATAGGCGGCCAGGCAGGCCAGCGCGATGATTTGCACATAGGGCAGCACCAGGGCCGGCAAGGGGTTGGGCGCGAACGACAGCGCCTGCACGGCTCCCAGCAGAATCAGCTGCAGGCCGTAGCGCAAGGAGGATGCGGTGGGTTTCAAGGTCTAGGAGACTTGTTCGGTCTGGGCGTTGGCGGCCTGGTCGTCGTGCTGGATGTGCAGCCACAGCACGCGCTTGGCGTCGGCGCCTACGACGGTGAGGCTAAGGCCTTCGTGGTTGAGAGTATCGCCTCGGCGTGGAATGTGGTCGAACTGGGCGGTGAACCAGCCTCCCAGGGTATCGTAGTCGTCGTGCGGCAGGTCGGTGCCGAAGGCCTCGTTGAAGGTTTCGATTTCGGTGACGCCCATGGCGCGCCAGCTGTTGGAGCCGGTCTTGAAGATGGTTTTCGCCGCGTCTTCATCGAATTCGTCTTCGATGTCGCCGACGATCTGCTCCAGCACGTCTTCCATGGTGACCAGGCCCGACGTGCCACCATGCTCGTTGATGACGATGGCCAGGTGATTGCGGCTGCTGCGGAACTCATGCAGCAGCACGTTGAGGCGCTTGGTTTCGGGAATGAATACGGCGGGGCGCACCAGTGGGCGCAGGTCGATGGCCGGGTTGGTGATGGTAAGCAGCAAGTCCTTGGACAGCAGGATGCCGACGATGTTGTCGCGGTCGTTTTCGTAGACGGGGAAACGAGAGTGACCGGTATCGATGATTTCCGGCAGCAGTTCTTTCAGCGGCTTGCTGATGTCCAGCATGTCCATGCGCGAGCGCGGAACCATGATGTCGCCCGCGGTCTGGTTGGCGACGTCGAGCGCACCGGAGATCATGGCGAAGGCGTCGCCGTCCAGAACCTGTCTATCGTGGGCCGCTTCGAGTACGGCCTTGATGTCCTCGCGATCTTCCGGTTCGGGGCGGATCAGCGAGACGATTCTGGCAAAAATGGATTTATTGGTGGCTTTCGACGGTCGAGGTTCAGAGTCGGGGGAAGAGTTAGGTTCTGACATTGTCCACAGGACGAGTTGCTGGAAGGTTTAGCATAACCTAAATCAGGGTCGGGTTTCATGACAGAGCCGTCAGGGAGCAAGGCTGATTTGGCCCTAATGTTCCTGATACGGATCGGCAATGCCCATTTTGGCCAGAATGTTCGTTTCCAGGGCTTCCATGGCGGCGGCTTCGCCAGGGTCGATATGGTCGTGCCCCAGCGAATGCAGCACGCCGTGCACGGTCAGGTGGGCGGCGTGATCCACGAGGCTTTTGCGCTGTTCGCGGGCTTCGCGTTCCAGCACGGGAAGGCACAGAACGATATCGCCGCGCAGTGTGCCTTCCGGGTCCACTCCGTATTCGAAGGTGAGCACGTTGGTGGCGTAGTCGCGAGCCCTGAACTGGCTGTTCAGCTCCCGGCCTTCTTCGGCATCCACGAAGCGCAGGGTCAGCGCCGCGGCGGCGATGCCGGAAGGGTCGACGCCGTTCGCGGCCGGGGCGGTGTTCAGCGCGGCATCCAGGGCGCGTTGCACCCAGCGGCGCAGGCGCCAGCGTGGCAGCTGCGGCGCGGGAGTGCCGTACTGAATGGCCAGCGACAGCTCAATCATGGTCGCCCGCTTTTTCGTAGGCTTCGACGATGCGGGCCACCAGCGGGTGGCGCACGACGTCGCGGCTGGTAAAGTGCGTGGTGGCGATGCCCTGCACCGAGTCCAGCACGTCCAGGGCATGCGTCAGCCCGCTGGGCTGGCCGCGCGGCAGGTCGACTTGCGACGGATCGCCGTTGATGACGGCCTTGCTGCCGAACCCGATGCGGGTCAGGAACATTTTCATTTGCTCGGGCGTGGTGTTCTGGGCTTCGTCGAGAATGACGAACGCGTGATTCAGCGTGCGCCCGCGCATATAGGCCAGCGGCGCGATCTCGATGGCCTGCTTGTCGAACAGGCGCTGGACGCGGTCGAAGCCCATCAGGTCGTACAGGGCGTCGTACAGGGGGCGAAGGTAGGGGTCGACCTTTTGCGTCAGGTCGCCGGGCAGGAAGCCCAGCCGCTCGCCCGCTTCGACGGCCGGGCGGGTCAGCACCAGGCGCTGCACGGTCTCGCGCTCCAGAGCGTCGATGGCGCAGGCCACGGCCAGCCAGGTCTTGCCGGTGCCCGCCGGGCCCACGCCGAAGGTGATGTCATGCTTCAGGATCTGGTTGAGGTAGTCGCGCTGGCGCGGCGTGCGGGGGCGCAGGTCGGTGCGCCGGGTGCGCAGCACCAGGCCGGCGCTCAGGTCGTCCACTGGCGGCAGTTCCGGCAGCTCGGGCTCTTCGAGAACGGGGGCGTCCGGCTGCGTGCTGTGGCCGGCGCCCAGCTCGACCAGGCCAAGCTGGATATCGTCGATGGTCAGCGGCTTGTGCACGGCGCGGCGATGGAACAGTTCCAGCGCCTTGCCGGCGGCCTGGGCCTGCTCGCCGTCGATGGTGACGCGGTTGCCGCGCCGGTTCAGCGTGACGTTCCACCCATCGGCAATCTGGCGTAGGTTGGCGTCCAGCGGCCCGCACAGATTGGCCAGGTGCGTATTGTCGCCTTCGAGCGTGACGACGACGGGGAGTCTGCGGCGCGGATTCTGGCTCATGCGCGGTCCGTTGCGTTGGTGACGACTTCGCCTTTCAGCGTATTGGTATTGGCCTGCAGGATGCGCACGTCGACCATTTGCCCGATCAGCCGCGCGGGCGCGGCGAAATTGACGATGCGGTTGTTTTCCGTGCGGCCCATCAGCTCGCTGTCGTCGCGGCGCGAATGGCCTTCGGCCAGCACGCGCTGTACGCCGCCCACCATGGCATTGCTGATGGCGGTGGCGTTTTCGTTGATCAGGGCCTGCAGCCGGTACAGGCGATCGAGTTTCTGTTCTTTGCTGACGTCGTCCTCAAGGTCGGCGGCGGGGGTGCCGGGCCGGCGCGAATACACGAAGGAGAACGATTGATCGAAGCCGACGCTGCGGATGAGATCCAGGGTCTTTTCAAAGTCGGCTTCGGTTTCGCCCGGAAAGCCCACGATGAAGTCCGACGACAAGGTCATGTCGGGCCGCGCGGCGCGCAGGCGCCGGATGATGGATTTGTATTCCAGCGAGGTGTAGCCGCGCTTCATGGCCGCCAGCACGCGGTCGCTGCCGGCCTGCACCGGCAGGTGCAGGAAGGGAACCAGCTTGGGCAGCGCGCCGTGGGCTTCGATGAGCCGCGTGGTCATTTCCTTGGGGTGCGAGGTGGTGTAGCGGATGCGTTCGATGCCGGGGATTTCATGCACGTACTCGAGCAGCATGGCGAAGTCGGCGATCTCGTCGCTGCCGGCCATGGGGCCGCGATAGGCATTGACGTTTTGCCCCAGCAAGGTGACTTCCTTGACGCCCTGGTCGGCCAGGTCGGCGACTTCGACCAGCACGTCGTCGAAGGGGCGCGAGATTTCCTCGCCGCGCGTGTAGGGCACGACGCAGAAGCTGCAATACTTGCTGCAGCCTTCCATGATGGAGACGAAGGCGCTGGGGCCTTCGACGCGGGCCGGGGGCAGGGCGTCGAATTTCTCGATTTCGGGGAAGCTGATGTCGACCTGCGGCCGGCCGGTTTGCCGGCGCTGCGCGATAAGTGCGGGCAGGCGGTGCAGGGTTTGCGGACCGAACACCACGTCGACGTAGGGCGCGCGCTTGACGATGGCTTCGCCTTCCTGGCTGGCCACGCAGCCGCCCACCCCGATGACGAGATTGGGATTGGCCTGCTTGAGGTGCTGCACGCGGCCCAGGTCGGAAAACACTTTTTCCTGCGCCTTTTCGCGCACCGAACAGGTGTTGAACAAAATGACGTCGGCTTCTTCGGGATTCTGGGTAAGCTCCAGGCCCTGGTTGTCGTGCAGGACGTCGGCCATTTTTTCCGAGTCGTACTCGTTCATCTGGCAGCCGAAGGTCTTGATGAAGAGTTTGCGGGTGGGGCCGGCGGGCTTGACGCTGGGGATGGACGTGGATGGCGCGCCGGAACCGGCGGGCGCGTCCGAGGCGCGCTTGATCGAGATTTCTTGCATGGTAGGCAGCCGTGACGGGTGTATATCCCGGGGGCAATGGATTAAACCGCCAATTGTACCGTGTCGGGCCGGAAATCGCGGGCGGCGTCGCCCTTCCCGAACCCAGACCGTCCGCAGGGGCCGCCTGGGCTAGGCCTTGTCTGTGATGGCTACGGGGTTGCCTTGCGCGCCTTGTCGGCACATTAACCTGGGGTGTGGGTCCAGTATTGGTAGAGCTTTTGCGCGATGACGTCCAGCAAATAGCCCAGCGCCCCGATCAGGACGATGACGGCCATGAGTTCCGAATAGGCCAGGCGGTCGCGGGTGTCCAGAATGAAATAGCCCAGGCCCGAGCTGACGCCCAGCATTTCGCAGGGCACCAGCACGATCCAGATGATGCCGATGGCCAGGCGCACGCCGGTAAGAATATGCCCCAGTATGCCGGGCAGGACGATTCTGAACAGCACTTCGCTGCGCGTGGCGCTAAGGCTTTTCGCCAGCATCAGCCACCTGGGGTTGAGCTGGCGCACGCCCGCTGCCGTGTTCAGGATGATGGGCCAGATGGCGGCGAAGGTAAGCAGGAAATAGATGGGCGCGTCGCCGATGCCGAACACCATGACGGCGATGGGCATCCACGACAGCGGGGAAATCATGCGCAGGAACTGGAAGGCGCTGCTGGTGCTGTTTTCCAGCGCGCGCGACGAGCCGATGGCCAGCCCGATGGGGATGCCCATTACCAGGGCCAGCCCCAATCCGACCAGGACGCGCTTCATGCTCATCATGGTGTGTATGGTGAGCTGATTGTCGGCCAGCAGATGGTACAGGCTATGGAAGGTGGGGCTGGGGCTTAGCAGACGGGCCATTTCGATGCTGCCCTTCAGCCAGTACGTTCCGATTCCCCACAGCACGACCAGGGCGACCAGGCCTGCGATGCTCAGCGCCAGCCTGGAACTCAAATTCGCGGTTCTTAAACTTCTGTTCATGATAGTGCTTCGATGGGCGGCGAGCGGTGGCGCCCGCCGTCCGGGTTAGGTGCTGCTGATGGTTTCCTTGCGTTCATAAGACTCGGGCAGACCGAACTTGGCCATGCCGCCCACGCCCTGGATGGCTTTCTTGACGTAGCGGTCGTCCACCAGGTCGCCAGCGACGAAAGCGGGGTCGAGCTTGCCCAGGAAATCGTTCTTGCCCAGCACCAGCGTGGTCTTGAGCTTGCGGATGAGTTCTTCGGTGTAGCTGGGGAAGGGGTAGGGCTGGAAGTCGATGCGTTTTTCCTTCCAGCCATCGTGCACGATGGCGCCGGTCGATTCGTACAGCGCGGTGTTCATGAGCTCGGGTTCCAGAACCCGCGCCAGGGACTCGTAGGAGTGCGGCGTGTAGTGCTGCGCGTTTTCCTTGGATAGAATCTGGGCGGTTTCCTTGCGGTGATCCAGAATCCAGGCTTGGGCCTGGACGATGCCGTTCACGACCTTCTGGCTCCATTCGGGGCGCTGCTCCAGGTCTTGCTCGTGCATCAACACGACACAGCAGGCGTGGTCCTTCCAGACGTCGCCGGTAAAGCGCAGGATCTTGCCGATCTTGAGAACCTCGGCCGAAGCATTGAACGGCTCGGCCACGATGTAGCCCGCGATCTGCTTGTTGGCCAGCGCCGGCACCATGTCGGAGGGCGCCATGACGACCAGCTTGACCTGCTTGGCCGTGGGCGTGCCGTCGCTGATGGCTTCGATGCCCTTGCTCTTGAACAGGTGCTGCAGCACGATGTTGTGCAGCGAATACCAGAACGGGATGGCAACAGTCGTGCCGCCCAGATCCTGCAGGTCGTTGATGTGCGGCAGCACGGTCAGCGCGGAGCCCGACATGTGGTTCCAGGCGACGACCTTGGCCTTGGACTGGCTGCCGTAGCGGGCCCAGACCGTCATGGGGGACAGCAGGTGCACGGCGTTGACCTGGCCGGAAAGAAACGCCTCGACCAATTGGGCCCAACTGCGGAACATGCGGGGCTTGTCGACGTTGAGGCCCTGGTTCTGGAACAGGTTGTTGTGGTGGGCCACCAGCAGCGGCGTGGCGTCGGTGATGGGCAGGTAGCCGATGCGCAGGGGCGCGTCGGGTTCGGCGGCGCGCGCCGCATTATGCATCTGCAGCAGCGGCAGGGCGCCCATGGCGGTGAACATGGTGGACAGCTTCAGGAATTGCCGGCGGGCTTTCACGGAGCCGAAGGAGTCTGCGGGTTTGGTCATTGTGGTCTTCCTACGAATTCAGGGCCTGCTGGTAAGCGGGTTGTTCGGTGTGGTGTGCAGTGTTCCGCGCGTCGCGCAGCGCCTGCATGATCTGGACGCGGATGCCGGTGATTTCCGGAGTGGTGGTGTCACGCGGATGGGCGTCCTCGACTCGCCATTCTCCGATGAGGCGCCCCGGGGCATGGCCGATCAGCAGGATGCGGTCGGCCACGGTCAGCGCTTCATCGATGTCGTGCGTAACCAGGATGGCCGAGGTGTCGTATTTGGCGGTGATGCGCAGGAGCAGGGCTTGCATGTCCGCACGGGTGATTTCGTCCAGGGCGCTGAAGGGTTCGTCCAGCAGCAGGATTTCGGGCTGGCGGGCCAGGCTGCGGGCCAGCGCGGTGCGCTGCGCCATGCCGCCAGACAGCTCCGAGGGATAGCGTTCTTGCGCGCCCAGCAGGTCGACGTCGGCAATGGCCGCGTTGATCCTGGCCTGTTTTTCGGCCTTGGAAATGACGGGCTGGTGCTTGAAGTCCAGGCCGAAACCGACGTTCTCCTGCAGGTTCAGCCACGGCAGCAGGGCGGCGTCCTGGAACACGAAGCTCAGGCGGGGGTGGGGGCCGTGCAGGCGTTCACCATGGACGTGCACCGTGCCTTCGCTGGCGGCCTGCAGGCCCGCCAGCACGCGCAGCAGGGACGACTTGCCGACCCCGCTGGGGCCGAGCAGGGCGACGATTTCACCTTTGGCCAGTTGCAGCGAGAAGTCGCGCAACACGGTGTTGGGCGGCTGGTTCGGGCGCGAATAGCGTAATTCGATGCCTTGCGCGCCCAGGACGATGTTGTCGCCCGCGGGCGTCGGTGTCGTCATGGAAAATTCTTACCTGTATGGATCTTATTTAGTTGGCAAACAATGAGTAACGTGTGCTTTGCGCCTGGTGTCCCGCATCGTTCTGCTCGTTGGCGGCCTGTTCGATGTCGTGGATTTCCTTGCGCAGATGCTTGAGCGCCGGGGTGACGATGGCCACGAACACCGCTTCGCGCAGGCGCCGTTGCGCCGGGTGCAGCATGAGGTAGCCTTTGGCGCCGGCATGCAGGACAGCGGAGTTGGCGGCCTTCAGCGTGAGTTCGCTGACGGCGGCGCGCAGTTTCAGCACGGGCAGGATGGGGATGCCGCCTGCCTGGGCCTGCCGGGCCAGAACTGCCGCCTGCGTCTTCAAGGCGGCCAGTTGCGCGGCAAGATCGGCTTCCTGGTCGTCGAGGAAGATATTGACGTGGCCGGTGCTGGCATTGCTTTCGCGCATGATGGCCAGGCAGCCTTCGACAATGCCGAAGCCCATGCCCGTTTGGCCCAGCACGAAGCCGGGCTTGATGCGCTTGACGTAGGCGGCGAACTGCGCGGGATGCGCCAGGACATCGTCGTCCGGAACATGGACGTTGCGAAAACGCAGATTCAGGGTCTGGGTTCCCTCCAGGCCCGAGAACTCCAGGCATGCCCTGGTTTCCAGGCCTTCCGAGGTGCTGGGAACCGCAAACATGATGTAGCCGCCGTCCTCGACCGAAGCGGCCACGATGGCCAGATGGCCGTCGCCGACATTGGAAACCCAGGGCAGCGAACCATTGACGACGTAGCCGCCGTCTTCGCGCTGCGCGCGCAGATGGATTTTTTCGATGCCGGCCAAATGCTTGACGGCATTGGACATGCCCGTGCCGGCCAGCAGTTCGCCCCGCGCCACCCGTTCCAGATAGCGTTCGCGCACCGGGGTGTTGGGCGAGTGTTTCAGGTACCAGCCGCAACTGGACTGGCACCACACCAGGAATGCGGTGGAGCCGCATTCGCGCCCCACTTGCGTGGTGATCTCGATTTGTTCCGCCAGGCTCAGGCCCGAGCCGCCTTCCGCGGCGGACAGCGCCGCGCCGAACCCGCCCAGAGCCCCCAGATGATGCATGAATTCGCCGGGGTACAGGCCTTTCTGGTCAATGGCCTGAGTGATCGGAGCCAGTTCGGTTCGGATCTGCTCGGCGATGGCCTGAAAGAATGGGGTGGCGGAATCGGCTTGGCTCACGGCTGTGGTCCTTGTGATGCGGTAACAAAAGCCCCTCGTTTTGCTGCGCCCCCAAGGGGGCGCTTCGTTTGAGGGCGGCCTGACGGGAAAAATCAGGCGAAGGGTTGGAGTTCGGGGTTGATGGGCGTTTTGGCCAGGTTGTTGGCGTAATTGCACAACGTGGCCAGGCTGACGCCCAGGACGACTTCAAGGGCCTGCTGCTGGTTGTAGCCGGCGGCCAGGAAATCGTTGAGCTGGTCGTCGGCGACCTGGCCCTTGGATTCCATGACGGCCAGCGTGAAGCGGGCCAGTTGATTGAGCTTAGGCTCGCTGAGCGCCTTGGTGCCGCGCAGCGCCTCGATGATGTCCTCGGGCATGGCCAGCTTTTTGCGGGCGATGGCGGTGTGGCCGGCCACACAGAAGCCACAGCCATTATTGGCGGCGGCGGTGATCTGGACCACTTCGCGCTCGGCGGCCGAAAGGGAGTTGCGGCCGTTGATGGCGCCGACCACCTGGTAGGTTTCGAGGGCGGTAGGGGCGTTGGCGAGCACGCCAATGAGATTGGGGATGAAACCATTGCTTTTCTTGACGTTTTCGAGGCGTTCTTTGGCTTCGGCGGGGGCTGTTTCGATGGTTTGTATAGCGAGGCGGCTCATTGATGGGTTCTCTTGTGTAGCGGGTTATATGGGGATTTATTCTATAGATGATGGGTTAAATACAAAACGAATATAAGGGTATTTGCATATGCGTTTTGGGTATATGGGCGTGTTTGAGCCTGAGCGGGCCGGTAGCCGGCACGCGGGTTTGCGGGGATTGGCGTGGCGGCAAGGCGCCGGCTTGATGGATTAGGTAATGACTTTATGCCTGCGGCGACGGGCGGCGCAGAATGCGATCAAATGGCGCAATGATGTTTTCAGGGCTTCGGCGTTTTCGACGCCTTCGAGCAGGACACGCTGGCGTTCCTTGGCCATGGCGACCAGGCCTCCCACCTTTTCTCGGCCGGCTGGCTCGATATGAACGCGCGTCGTACGCCGATCTTGAGGGTCTTTATCGAGACGTACGCTGCCGGCCAGTTCGAGGCGCCGGACCAGCCGGGTTAGCGTGGGCAGGGGAATCAGTGTCAGCTCCGCGATTTTCGACATGGGCATTTCATTCGCGTCGTACAGCGTGGCCAATACACGCCAGTGGAGTATCGGCAGTCCCGTTCGAGTCACGTCCTCGTTGAATTCGGCGGAAACGGCCGCGCTCGCGCGAGCCAGCAACGCCGCGAGGTATTCGTCGAAGAAATGTCCGTTGAAGATCTGCGCGCTCATCTTCTCGACCAGCTGTTCGTCTGGCCGGGGGTAGGCGGGTACGGAAAACGGGAGCTCCTTTTTTCGCGTTCGGCGTTTTTTGACGGGGGGCTCAGTCGGCTCGACGGTTTTCATGTTTGCATTGTGCCATGAGTTGGGAGCGGTTTCAGCGGTGCGCGGCGGCGCGCGCGCCGCGTCCCAGCGCCTTGTCCAGTGAAAAGCCGATGAGTGACATGATGACGATGGGGACGAACATGTCCGCCGTGCGAAAACTGCGTGAGGCTGTCACCAGCATGTGCCCGAGGCCGTCGGTGGATGCCAGCATTTCCGCCAGCAGCACCACGATGCAGCCGATGACCGAGCCCACGCGTACGCCGGTAATGATGGATGGCAGGCAAGCCGGCAGTACGACCTTGTGCAGGGCATGGATTCGCGAGGTGCCCATGGCGGCGGCCGACCACAGCAGTTTTTTGTCTATCAGCCGCACCGCCTGGAAGGTGGCGATCGTGATGGGAAACATGGCGTCTATCGTGACCAGGGCGACTTTCGAGGCGTCCCCAAAGCCCAGGGTCAGCAGCAGGGCGGGGTAAATGGCGATCTTGGGCAGCGGCGCCAAAATGCCGATCAGGATTTCGAGCACCTCGGTGGCCCAGCGAAACAGCGATGCGCAAATACCGAGCATGACTCCCACAATCACGGCCAGGATCAGGCCCGCTGCCAGCCGCCGCATGGTAATGCCGAATTGAACCAGGGAATGTGGATCTGTAAAGAACGCGGCGGCGTGCATTGCCACCGACGACGGGGGAGGAAGCACGCCCGGCGAAATGGATCCGAGCCGGCAAAAAGCTTCCCAGGCGATCAGCAGGACGAGAATGGGAACCAGGCTGAGCCAGCGCGGCGGGGAAGTCGTAGGCGTATTCATCGTTTCATTGTCCAGTGCGTCAGGCGGCGAAACGGCCAGTCGAGTAGGTTGTCCAGGGCAAGCCCTACTATGCCGAGCAGGAGGATCAGGGCATACATGTCTGTGTTTTGCCCCATATCGAAATGCACGAAGAGCAGGCTGCCTATGCCGTTCGTGCGGGAGATCATCTCGGCCGTTACCATTACGATCAAGCCCATGACGATGGCCGTGCGGCTGCCAGCGGCGATTTCCGGCAGCGTGGCCGGCAGGACTATGCGCCAAAGGCGCGTCAGCGGCTTGCTGCCCATCGAGGCGGAAGCCCATAGCAATTGTTCGTTGACGCGGCTTGCTCCGTCCGCGGTGTGGTAGATCACGGGCAGCGTCGCGGTTGTGGCGATGACGAAGATCTGGGAGATGTCGCCGGCGCCGAACCAGAGCATCACAATGGGCAATATCGCCGCCTTGGGAATGGGGTAGCTCAATGAAAGAATAGGGTCGACCAAGGCGCGCAGCACTGGAATCCGGCCAATGGCCAGGCCGAGCGCGACGCCGCCGACCAGCGCCAGGATGAAGCTGATGGCCAGGCGCAACAAGCTCGATGCCAGCGCACTCCATAGCGCGGCTTCACCCATGAGCTCTACGAGCCGGGGAAGCACCTTGATCGGGCCTGGCAGGTAGTCCGCCTGAGCCGCATTGGCCAGGCATTGCCAGATGAGCAGCAGGGCGGCCAATGTTGCCAGGTAGTACAGCGCCCTTGCCGCCCACGGACGGTGCTTGATCGAGCTACTCATGGGAGTGCATGTGCATCATGGTTTTGCCCAGCGATATCACATGTTCTTGATAGGCATCGCATCGGAGCAGTTCCTGGCGGATTCGCGGGCGCGGCAGATTTATCTGGACCTCGTCGTGGATCCGCCCGGGCGAACGGTTCAGCACCACCACGCGATCCGAAAGATAGACGGCTTCGTCCACACTGTGCGTCACAAAGACGACGGTCTTTTTTTGGTGATCCTGGATGGAGAGCAGTTCGTCCTGCAGCACCGTGCGCGTATAGGCGTCAAGCGCGCCGAACGGCTCGTCCATGAGCAGAATGGCTGGGTCGTAGGCTAATGTGCGCGCGATCGCTACACGTTGGCGCATACCGCCGGATAGCTGGCCGGGATAGAAATCGGCGAAGCCATCCAGGTGCACGAGCGACAGCATGGTGGCGACGGTTCGTGTTACGTCGCGGCGACTCATGCCGCCTTCGCGCAGGCCATAGCCGATATTGGCGGCGACGGTCAACCATGGAAACAAGGCCGCGTCCTGAAAGACGATGCCGCGATCGCGTCCGGGCCCGACGACCGGAGCTCCCGCCGCGCGGATGGCGCCCGAGCTTGGCGGGATGAAGCCTCCTATCATGTACAACAGCGTGCTCTTGCCACAGCCGCTGGGGCCCAGTATGGATACGAATTCTCCTGGCTGCACCTGCATGTTGATGCCGTCCAGGGCAACGAACGTAGATGCCGGGCTGTCGAAGTGCTTGCCGATGCCATCGAGCTCAAGCACCGCGTCCTGGGAGGCTTGGGGGCGGGCGCTTGTCATTTCGAGTCCTGATGGGCGACCAGCGAGATTCCGGGGCGGATATACGCATTCGCGTCGAGTTTTTTCGCCAGCAATCCATTGTCGTGGAAGAGGTCGAAGCTTTTCTGCACGACCTGGACATCGAGGGCTCCGTCGGGATAGCGCTGGTAGTCGTGGGATGTGAACATGAAGCTTTCCAGGGCGGGCTTGGGCATTTTCAGGATGCCCGACAGGAGATCGATGGAGGCGGCGTGGTCCTCCGAGAAGCGTTTGGACGCCGCGGCAAAGTCCCGGGCATATTGAGCCGCTACCTTTGGATGGGCATCGACGAAATCCTGGCGGCATGCTTCGACCAGATTCAACAGATTGGGCTGCACGTCGCGCAATGCGCCCAGTTTGCGCAATCCGCCGGTTTTTTCCGCTCTTGTGGCAAAAGGTTGCACCAGGACGATTGCGTCCACCCTTCTCTGGCGCAGCGCTGCTTCGCTCAGGGGAAACGGGACTTCGGCGATGTTCACATCGTGCTTGGGGTCGAGGCCGTTCTGCTTCAGCCATATGCGCGTAAACGCATCCAGTTGCGAACCGATGGTGTTTACCGCCACCGTTTTGCCTTTCAGATCCTTCACCGTCCGTATCGGGGAGTCTTCCTTGACCGCCCAATAGCTGGTGAAGGATTTCGGCGATTCACCGATGATCGCGCCGATGAGTATTGGTTTGAGTCCCGCGCCCGCGATGGCCTGGGCGAGAGTCAGCGGCGCGTTGACGCCGCAATCCGCTGTGCCCGCGATCAATGCCTGCGACACCGTGGCTGTTCCCTGCAACTGCATCCAGCTTATTTGGTAGTCGCGGCCGATGGCGGGGAAGTATTCGGGGTGCGCGCGCATCAGCAGCTTGGCCTCGTCGCCGGGCACGTTGAAGGCAACCTTGATGGTGGGGAGCGACTGGGCCGGCGCGGCTGGAACGAAGCCGATAAGCGTTGCAAACAGCAGAATCCATTTGAGGGCATGCATGTGCATTCTCCAGTAGGTAGAAATAGGGATGGCAGGTCAGTTCAAATCGCGGCGCTGACGGTGATTTCCACACGAACGTTGGGATGCCCCAATGTGACGCCGCAAGTGGCGCGAGCGGGTGGATTTGCGGGATCGATCCAGGCTTCCCAGACGGCGTTCATTCTGTCGAACTCGGCAACGTCGGCCAGCCATATCTGCGCCGTCAAGAGTTTCGACTTGCTGGTCCCCGCATCGGCCAGCAGTTTTTCGATGCAGGCGAGCACGCTGCTCGTCTGCTCCTCGATGGGAGGGCTGCTTTGCAGAAAGTCCGGACACACCTGTCCCGACAGATAAGCAACACCATTGTGGATGACGATCTGGCTCATGCGGGTGTTTTTGTGCTGGCGTACGATTGCGGACATGGCGGCTCCTTGTGGGCTCAGGGTTGGCAGATTACGTTGAGCAGGACTTGCCTGCGTTGGGTGCGTACGATATGCAATGCCGCGCGCAGCCGTTCGGGTAGTTGTTCGCGCGATTCGACGCGTTCCGCGTGGGCGCCGCATGCGGCCGCCACGCCTTCATAGTCGGGCTGGGGATGGAAGCGGGCCAGTGGCATCGTTGGTTCTTGGAGGGCGATGCCCGATGGATATACGACCTCGACGGCGCGATGCACCGCGGCATAGCCGCCGTTGTTGATAACGACGGTGAGAATAGGCAAGTGCTCCGCCTGGGCCAGGTAATGGCAGGAAACGGGGTTGCCGAAAATATAAGACCCATCGCCTACCACCGCGATGGCGGTCTTGTGCGGAGCAGCCATTTGCACGCCAAGCGCCGCGCCCATCGTCCAGCCGAGAGCGCCCGAGATACCGGCACTGAAGAAGGTTCCGGTATCCGCGAATTCCATCAGGCTCAGATCCAGACCGTACTCATTGAGCACAATGGTGTGGCTGTCGGCAATGTCACGTAGGCAGACACTGAGCCATGGAAGATCGATGGCCGTGCGTTCGGGCGTGTCTTGGCGCTTGTTTTGCACGGCGCAATGCTGGAGATGCTTGCGCTGCTGGGCCAGCTTGCGGCGTTGTGTCATGGCTGGCGTGTCGGATGTGCATCGTTGCTTCAGCGCTTCTTGCAATGCGACGAGCGCGGCGCCGGTCTCGCTGACAATAGCGGCATCGACGGGAAAAGAGCGAACCGGGATGCGCTTGTATAGCGGGTCTGTTCCGATGTGCACGATCTTTGCGTTTGCTGGGGGCTTGGATTCGCGGGGCAGCCAGGGCACTTCGCAGTCGAGCACGATGACCAGGTCTGCATCGACGATCAAGTTGGCGGGGCTGAATCCGGCGTGGAATGGGTGCGTGCCGGGCAGGTTGACCACCCTTGGGTAGTGTTCGATGACCGGCACCGCCGCGGCGTCAGCCACGGCCGCGAGTGCTTCCGGCACGGCAGCGTCGCGGCCCGCCGACGACGTGATGATCAATGGGCGCTGCGCCGCTATCAGCCAGTCAGCCAATTGATCTATGGCTGCTTTGGCCGGATGCGCGCCGGTCGCCCCGGTTCTGGGTCTGCCGGCCGGGGCGGCCGAGGCGGGCTGGGCAGCGAGAACTTCGCGCGGCAAGGTGAGATAGACGGGGCCGCGCGGAGCGGTCATTGCGATGTCGATGGCGCGGTCGAGAATGTCCTCGACGCATTGGCCTTCGCGCAACTCGTGGTCCCATTTGGTGTATTCCCGCAGCATGCCCCCTTGGTCGAAAGTGTCGGTGCCCCAGTGCACGACGACATCGCGCGAGCCGATGCTTCCGTGTTCGGTTGAAGGCGCGCGGCCGGCGAATAGTATCAATGGGATGCGCTCGCGGGAGGCGGTTATGACTGCCGAGACGGTATTTGCCGTGCCCACCGTATGGTGAACGCCGACCACCTGCGGCAAACCGTCGACCAAGTGCGCTCCATGCGCAACGGATACGGCCGTTTGTTCATGAGGAACATTGACGAAGCGCGGCATCGTTGTTCCGCGAAGCCGGCCCAAGGCCCGTGCCTCGATCAGGGGAGCAAAATCGGTCCCGGCATTGGCCAGAATAGTAGAAATACCTCGAGCGCCAAGTCCGGCGAGAAGGCGGTAAGCAACTGAATCGAATGCGGATTCTTTCATGAGTGGCATGCTGCTGTATTGTAAAAATGAAAGTATTTTTTTTATTTAAAATCAGATTACTATAATTGTTAATACGATTTAAGCTATGGATTTCCCTAGGTTCGAGGGCATTTTGCGGATGACGCGAGGCGCTTTGCGATGACGTTCTGGATGGGTTGCGCGCCAGTTTCTTCGGGCGGCGAAGTGGCCGCGGCCCGGCTATTCAAGGCGGGTGCCCGCCCTTGATATCAAGAAGCTCTGAAATCCAGATTCATTGATGTCATAGAAGTATCGGTTTGGCGGAAATGCCATCTCCCCAATCATTGCCGCAGCACCTATAGTTCGGCCTGCTGCAAGAGGTTCTCGAACTGGGCGTGGTGGCCAGCTCGAGAACCTCTTGCAGACCGGCGGCGCGAAGACGGATGCCGGATCGACAATTCAAAAGGAGAGACGTGTGAGCATCAAGAAAATAAATCGAGACGGGACAAATGCAAGCATCAAGATCAGGAAGCGGCTTCTTGGCGTTCTTTGCGCCGCCGCGGCGGGATCGCTGCTGACGGCATGCAACGACGGCGGCGGCGATTGGGTCGAGGTGACGCAGGGCGTCGTGATCCGCAACGCGACGATCGTCGATACACGCGACGGTTCCATGACGTCCGGAAAAACCATCGTCGTGGATGGTGGGAAAATCAAGACGATCACCAGCGACCCGGTGCGTACGGCGGGCACCGCGCAAGCGGTGGATGCCCTCGGTAAGTACGTCGTGCCGGGCTTCGTCGACATGCACGCCCATGTGGTCGAGACCGCCGACTTGCAGCCTACGTTTTTTCCCCTGCTGATCGCCAACGGAATCACGGCGTTTCGCGAGGAGAGCACGACCGACGCCAATATAGCGCGCGGCAAGCAAGTGAATGCCGACAGCGCGGCAGGCCGCATCGATGCGCCGGAAGTCATCTTCGACGGCGTCGAGGAGCACCTGGATCCGGCTGAAAGCGCTTTTGACGCGAGCAACCGCGGCATCCCGTCGGTGGATCACCTTGGCGCGGGCATCGGGTTGATCATGGATTGCTCCACGCAGGCCCAGAGCATCCGCGCGGATTTCCTGGCGATGAGCTTCAAGCCATTTCCCCCGCCGCCGCCTCCCTTCAGCCTCAGCAATTTCATTCTCAACCCCAGGGCTTACGACGGCGCCCAGAATGCGCCGTTCTACCAGCGCGTCCTGGACACCTATGATGAAGCATTGTGCAAGTCGCTAAGCCAGACCTTCGTGCGCAACAACACGTGGCAGACGCCGACGCTCATCCGGCTGCGCACTCAGGACTGGGGTGACGATCCCGTCTATACGCAGGCTCCGAATCTTGTTTACGTGGCAAAGTCCAGGCTTGCGCTCTGGCAGCAGACGGCCGACCAGTTCTCGACCATGCCGACCACCGCGGTTTCGACCCTGCATGACTACTACGAGCTGCAAAAGCGCGTCACATTGCTGATGAAGCGCAACGGCGTGAAAATGCTCGCCGGTTCGGACGTTGGCGGTGCCTGGGTCGTTCCGGGATTCAGCCTGCAGCAAGAGTTCCACGAACTGGCCGCCGCGGGCCTGTCACCGCTCGAGGTGCTGCAGACGACAACGCTGAATCCAGCCGAATTCCTGAAGCGTCAATCCAGCATGGGTACGGTGGAAGAGGGCAAGAACGCCGACCTCGTCCTGTTGGATGCCAACCCGATCGACGGAGTCGACAACCTTGGCAAGATCTCCGGTGTCGTCCTTAGGGGGCGCTATTTCCCGAAGACCGCGCTCGACAAGCTCAAGAGCGACGTGGCCGCCGCGTACGCGAGCTAGGTTTGAAGGTATGGGTCGTAATCGGCAACGCGGGCGGGATGGCATGCCGCCATACCGTTCGCGTCAGGGCGTGCCACCTGAGCTCTAGACAAGCTTGAGTGCCGCGCCGTGCCGTCCTTGGGCGCGATGACGGGCGGCTGCCCGTCCGCTCAAGGATTGGGCACCGTCGTCGGAGCGCCTGCATCCACGCCCGGATGGCGTGGCGTCACGAACAGGATCAGCAGCACGGTTGCGGCCGCGGCAAGAGCCATGCCGTTATAGACGTGGTGCGTGGCGGTGTCGAAGGCCGACAGCAGGTATTCATGGCCCGTGGTCCCCAGCGTGCTGGACTGCAATGCCCCGACGACGTTGTCGACGGGAGGCAGGGTTCCGGCCAGTTCCGCCGGCGCTTTCTCGATGCTGTTCTGCATCGTGGCGTTGAAGATCGCCCCCACGATTGCCGCGCCCAGGCTTTGCCCCAGATAGCGCGACCACATGTTCGCGCTGGTGACCACGCCGCGCTGGTTCCAGGGCACGATGGACTGCACGCCCACCAGCAGCGGTGTGGACAACAGCCCGAAACCCGAGCCCAACAGTACCTGATCCGCCACGACGAGCCAGGCCGACGGGGAGGGGGGCAACACGATGAAGCCCAGCACTCCCGCCGTCATCAGGACGGCCCCCGCGAGCGCCGTATCGCGAAAGCCGATGCGCAGATAAAGCTTGCCCGACCACGAGGACGCCAGAACCCAGCCTATGCTCATGCTGGCAAGCACCAGGCCTGCCCAAATGGCTCCCAGCTTGAGGACGGACTGCGCAAACACCGGCAGGTAAGTGCTGGGCGCCATCATCACCAGGCCCATGCCCGCCGCGCCCAGGTTCGAACCCAGCAGCACGCGGCGGCGCCATATCCAGCCGGGCATGATCGGCTCCGGTGCCCGCCGCTCACGCACAATGGTCGCGGCAATGAGAACCACCGCCAATCCGAAGGTGATGATGCTGGGCGTTGAAAACCAGGCCCAGGCATTACCGCCCTGGAGCATGCCGAATACCACCGTCGCTCCCGACAGCATCATCAGGATGGCTCCCGCATAATCGACCGCATGGCGCCGCGCCGGCGCATGCTCGTGCAGATAACGCCCGATGAGGAACAAAGCCACCAGCCCGATGGGCAGATTGATCAGAAAGACCCAGTGCCACGTCGCGTATTCCGCGAAAGCCCCGCCCAGCGTCGGCCCCGCGATGGCTGCGACACCCCATACACTGGAAAGCCAGCCCTGGATGCGGGCCCGTTCTTCCAACGAATACAGATCGCCGGCCAGCGTATTGACCGTGGCCATGATGGACCCCGCGCCCAGGCCCTGCAGGCAGCGGAACACGATCAGCGGAATCATGCCCCAGGCCGTGCCGCACAGCGCCGAGCCCACCAGAAAGAGGATGGTGCCGCCGATCAGCACCGGCTTGCGCCCGTACATATCGGCCAGCTTGCCGTAGATGGGAATGGTGACCGTCTGCGCCAGCAGATAAATGGAGAACAGCCAACTGAACAGATTGAAGCCGCCCAGATCGCCCACGATCTGCGGCACGGCCGTGGCCACGATGGTAATGTCCATGGCGGCCAGAGTCATGGTCAGCATCAGCGCCGCCAGAATCCAGCCCCGATGGGCAACAGGTTTTTCAGCGGCCGAGTCGTCGGAAGTAACCGTAGTTGCGAGGGCGGGAGTATTGGATTTATCGTTCATGAGGCTTCTTTTAATGACTTTGGCGCCATCTTAGCGCGTAGACGCCTGGTCTGCCTTCGTCAGTCAGTTTCGCCTGCCCGCCGCCCCGACCACGATGCCAATCAATCCGGAATCGTCGGCTCCACGAGCTTTGCCAGTTGAGCCAGCGATTCCTGCCAGCCCAAATAGCACATCTCCACCGGAATAACCTCTGGCACACCCTCTTGAACAATGCTGAGTTCCGTTCCGCACACCACTTCCCGCAGCGAAACCGTGACCCGCATCTCCCCAGGCAGATTCGGATCGTCGAACCGATCCGTATAACGGATTTTCTCGAACGGCACCAATTCCAGATACTCCCCGCCGAACGAATGCCCATTGCCCGTGCCGAAGTTGCGAAAGGACATCATGTGAGTTCCGCCAACCCGCGCATCCATCTGATGAACCATGCAGGTAAACCCATAAGGCGGCAACCACTTCGCCAGCGCATCGGC
>CALMPB010000417.1 GCA_937871985.1 uncultured Burkholderiaceae bacterium | reverse complement strand
ATCTGGCACGAGGAGTTGTTCAGGCGTTTGCCGGACTTGAAGCTGCTGCTGGCGATCGGCGGCTATGCGCAGCGCTGGCACCTGGGGGCGGAAGCCACCCGCCGGGGTGTCAACGAAACCGTGCAGTCCTGGCGCGAGGTCTACCAGGCGGATCCCGCGCGGCACGTTTATCCGCTGCCGCATCCATCCTGGCACAACAACAACTGGATCAAGCGCAACCCCTGGTTCGAAGCCGAGATGCTGCCGGTGTTGCGGGCGGACGTACGCCGCGCGCTTCGTTGAGTTTTCGAGCCGAATACCCGCGCTATTCCGTAAGTCTTCACACTGTGAGTGATTTGAAGAATTGTTGTTGGCCGCCCGATTTTTGTAGCCTAAGCTCTGGATTCCTTATGCGTTAGTTGACGCCGGGTGGCAAACGAATTCTTGTCGCCGTCGTTTGTCGTGCCGGCCAGGAGACGTGAATTGAGTCTGTATCAACTACAAAAAGTATTGTTCGACATAAACAGAAACCCAAGCATCCATGAACAGTTCGTGAACGATTTCGATGCCTTGCTTGCGCAATACGATTTGACTGATGAAGAGAAGGAGGCTCTCGTTAAAAGAGATATTGGCCTCGTATATGTATTGGGCGCAAATTGCCAGCTCTTGATGCACTTTGCCGCGGCCTGTGGAATAGGCTGGAGCGACTATCTGCAAAAAATGCGGGACGGTGTGCGTAGCCACGGGCCGGTTCGCGCCGGTTTTTATGCAATGACGACAAGCGTCGATGAAAAGGTGGCAGGATTATGAGCCTCGTATTTGCAGGTGTTTGCAGCCATGCGCCGGGTATCACCGCGCGGCCGGAAACCGCGGAGCCCGCTTTGCTCGAAGCTTTTTACGGTGAACTCGAGCGGATGAGGAAAGAGATTAAAGCGGCCAGGCCGGACGTATTGGTTGTGGTGGCCGCCGAGCATTTTGGCAATTTCTTCATGAACAATATGCCGGCCTTTGCCGTCGGTATGGGAGATGGGTTTTATGGCCCGATCGAAGACGAAAGCTTCCTGAGGATAAAAAAGAGAACGGCGCCCAGCAACAGGGCCATCGCGCAAAAAATCATTGAATCCGTGCTGCACGATGTGGACGTTGCTTTTTGCGAGGAGTGGACTTTCGACCATGGCCTTGCCGTGCCGTTGCGCTTTCTCAATCCTGACGACGAGATCCCTTTCATCCCTGTTCATATCAACTGCCAGGCCGCACCGCTGCCGCCGATTCAGCGCGCCTGGGTTCTTGGAGAGGCTATTCGCAAAGCGGCCGATTCCATGCCGGAACGCGTCGCGCTGGTCGGCACCGGCGGCATATCGCATTGGCCATCCAGCCCGGACTCGGGGAAAATCAATGAAGCCTGGGATCGTGAGTTTCTCGGGCGGTGGGTGCAGAATGACAAGCAGGCAATGCTTTCCTATACCGATCTCGACGTCTATCGGGACGCGGGACCTGGCGGCTTTGAGATCCGCAGCTTCATTACCGTTGCCGCCGCTGCCGGGGGCAAGGGTTCCCTTTATTTCTACGCACCGATTCCGGTCTTTGCGGTCGGTTGTACGGCGGCAACCATGACTATTTTGTAAGGAAGCCATCGTGCCACATTGCATTGTTGAATATACGGACAATCTGGCTGCAGAGGGAGCAGTCCCCCAGCTTCTTCAGAAGCTGGCGCATAAGTTTCGTAGCCGTAGCGACGTTTTTCCCATCGGGGGATTGAGGGTACGCGCCATTCGCCTGACCGAGTTCGTGGTGGCCGACGGTTTGGGCGACGATGCCTTTGTCAACGTCACCGTGAAAATAGGGGCAGGGCGCCCTTTGGATTTCCGCAAGCAGTTTTTCGCGGAAATGTTTGAAATCGTACAGGAGCATTTTGCCGAGTTGTTTTCCCGCAGGCCTCTTGCGCTCTCGCTCTATGTCGAAGAGGCCAACAAGGATGGTTCGTTCAAGGCAAACAGCATTCATCAGTGGTTGAAGTCCAGGAGTTCTTAGGTGGGTAAGCAGCCATCTTCTTCCAACACAGCTCGCCGGCGCGCCGTCGTCGCCACGACTGTCTTGTCGCATGGGCAGCGCGACGGGGCCGGGTCGCAAGTCATTCATCGCTCCATGCGGATACTGCGAATGCTGGCGAGTAGTCCGTCGGAAGGGGAAACCATTGCGAATATGTCCGAGTATCTTGGCCTGACCCATTCGACGACTTATCGAATCATCAAGGCGCTAGAGCGTGAAGGCGTGGTGCAGCGTACCCATGGAACGCGCCACTACACCATTGGCCCTGAATTGGTCTGGCTTGGTTTGGGGGCTTATCCCAAGATACCGGTGGCTTTGGCGGCAAATCCCGCGTTGAAACAACTTTCCAAGGAGGTCGGGGATTCGGTGTTTCTGGCCGTTCGCAGCGGATTCGATTCGGTATATGTCGATCGCCTGCTGGGCAGTTATCCGGTTCAGGAAGTCGAGCTGTGCATTGGATCGCGCCGGCCGCTTGGAGTCAACGTGGCGGGTCGTGCCATTCTTGGCTTTTTGCCCGAGGACGCGATGCGATCGATCGTGGAAGCCAATGCAGCACGCTATTCAGCATTCTCTTCGTCCACCGATATTGTTTTGCGTGATGCGGCGTTGGCCCGGCGCCGGGGCTATATATGGAATGACAGTCTGACCGCTCCCGACAGGCGTGTTCTTGCCGCACCGATACTCGACATTTCAGGATCGGCGGTTGCCGCGGTTTGCATCATCGCCCGCCAATACCGTTTGTCGGAAACCCGGATTGCCACGATAGTCCCGGCTCTGCTTGAGGCCGCCAAAACGGCTTCCCGCAATCTGATCGAGGCATCTCGCAAAGATTGAGCCAATAGTGTCGGCTACGCATTTAGCGTGCCGGCCTTGAGTCACGGCTGTTGTAACGAGTAATTAACTAATATATTAGTTAATTTGATGATTCCATTTTCAGGAGAGGAGCACAAGATGAAGAAAACTTTGCGCGCTGTTTGTTGTTTTTCAAGTATGGCGCTTGCGGCTTTTGCGTTTGGAGCCGCGTCGCATGCCGAGACGGTAAATGTTGGCGTAACGGTTGCTACGACGGGGCCGGCGGCTATTTTGGGGGTGGGCGCACGCAACGCAATCAGCCTCTTTCCCAAAAAGATTGCGGGCTACGACGTCAATTTCAAGGTGCTGGACGACGCCAGCGACATTACCAACTCGGTGAAGAATACTCAGCAGTTTTTGGCGGAAAAGGTGGATCTTATTGTCGGTTCGTCCACGTCGCCGCAATGCCTGGCCATGACGGAAGCCATTGCCGGCGCACAAACGCCGCTGATTGCGCTGGGCGCTTCGTCGCGCATCGTGACGCCCATGAACGACAAGCGTAAATGGGTGTTCAAGACGGCGGCCAATGATTCGCTCATGGCCCAGGCCGTTGTCGAACACATGGTTTCCAAGAGGGTCAAGACCCTGGGCTTCATCGGTTTCGGCGACGCCTATGGCGACAGTTGGCTGAACGAAATGAAGCCCTTGGCGGAAAAGAACGGCATCAAGCTGGTTGCGGTGGAGCGTTTCAACCCCAAGGATCAAAGCGTGACGGGGCAGGTGCTGCGTTTGATCAGTGCTCATCCTGATGCCGTGCTGGTTGCGGGTTCGGGCACGCCGGCGGCATTGCCGCATGCCACGCTGAAAGAGCGTGGCTACAAGGGCCTTATTTACCAGACCCATGGCGCGGCGACCGAGGATTTTCTGCGCGTGGGCGGCAAGGCGCTGAACGGCGGCTTCCTGCCGGTGGGCCCGAATCTGGTGTGGGAACAACTGCCCGACAGCTTTCCCACCAAGGCGGCCAGCGCCAAGTTCGTGCCCTTGTACGAAAGCAAGTTCGGCAAGAATTCGCGTTCGAACTTCGCCGCCCAGGCCTACGATGTGCTGTTGCTGCTGGAACGCGCTTTGCCCGAGGCCGGCAAAAAGGCCAAGCCTGGCACGCCCGAGTTCCGCGTAGCCTTGCGCGATGCGCTGGAAAATGTGAAAGAGCTGCCGGCCAACGCGGGCGTCTTCAATATGACTCCCGACGATCATTCCGGCCTGGACAAGCGTGCGCGCGTCATCGTCAGGATCCAGGACGGTAAGTGGGTGCTGGACAAGGCTGAACAATAAAGAAGGTTGGCAAGCTTGCAAGCGCGGCCGTGGCGGCCTGCTGCCGCGCTTCGCATTTATCCGCCGCCGAAGCCGGCGTTTCTTTTTAAGGGTTTGTTCTGTATTTACCCCTATCGGCGAAATAATTAATATATTA
>CALMPB010000416.1 GCA_937871985.1 uncultured Burkholderiaceae bacterium | reverse complement strand
ACGGGCGCGCCAACCGCTGCGGCGCGCCCGTCATGACCTCGGCCGGCGCGCTCCCATCTCAGGGCGCGTAGCCGTTCGGGTTCCGGGATTGCCAGCGCCAGCCGTCGGCGCACATGTCTTCGAGGGTGCGGGTGGCTTTCCAGCCGAGCAGGGTTTCGGCGGCGGAGGGGTCGGCCCAGCATTCGGCGATGTCGCCGGGGCGGCGGGGCTGGAACTCGTAGGGTATCTTCCGACCGCTGATCGCACTGAAGGTGTTCAGCAGTTCCAGTACGCTGGTACCGCGGCCTGTACCCAGGTTGACCGTGGCAAAGCCCCCGGTCGTTTCTTGTGCGTGCTCCAGCGCCTTGACGTGGCCGATGGCCAGGTCCACGACATGGATGTAGTCGCGCACCCCGGTGCCATCGATAGTAGGGTAGTCCTTGCCGAAAATATTCAGATGCGAACGCCTGCCAACGGCTACCTGGGTAATGAATGGAAAGAGGTTGTTGGGTATGCCCTGGGGGGCTTCACCCAGCATTCCGCTGGGATGGGCGCCGATGGGATTGAAATACCGCAGACAGATGGCCCGTCGCGTCGGAAGCGTCGCGCACCAGTCACGCAGGACCTGCTCCACCATGGCCTTCGTCTGGCCATACGGATTCACCGGAGCGATCGGATGCATTTCGGTGTAGGGCTGTTCGCGCGGAATGCCGTAAACCGTTGCGGATGAGCTGAAGACGATGGTGCGGACCTGTGCCCGGTCCATCGCTTGCAGCAGGGTCAGCGTGCCGGAGACGTTGGTCTGGTAGTAGTCCAGCGGCACGGCGACGGATTCGCCCACCGCTTTCAGGCCGGCAAAGTGCACCACTCCCTGGATGGAGGCTCCGCGTGCCTTGGCCTGGTGGAATACTGCGTCCAGCAGGGCAGCATCCCCGATGTCTCCTTCGATGACCTCGAGAGCATGACCGGTCAGCGATTCGACACGTTCGAGTGCATGCACCGAGCCGTTCGAAAAATTATCAAGGACGATCGGACGATAGCCGGCCTGGATGAGTTCGACCAGGGTATGGGGCCCGATGTAGCCGGCACCGCCGGTGACGAGCAGGGTCGGGCTGGAAGCTAGCTGCAAGGAGTGACCTCGAAGGCTGGATGGCATGGCGCCAACCTTACCGGACGGACGCGTGGGCATTGTAACGAAAAGCGCGGGTATTCCCGTGGATGAGTGAGGAGGCCGGGTTAAACTGCGGCTTCGCCGTTGGCCGGCACCGTGTCGGGCTTTTTTCTTCGTCTTCTAGGACTATTGCCAGATGGGTCTTGTTCCAATCATCCTCTCCGGAGGCAAGGGTACGCGCCTGTGGCCGGTATCTCGGGAACTGCATCCCAAGCCTTTCATCCGTTTGGCGGATGGCGAAAGTTTTCTTCAGAAAGCCTATCGGCGGGCTATCGGGCTCGACGGCGTCTCCAGGGTCGTCACGGTCACGAACCGGGCGTTGTCCTTCAAGACCATGGACGAATACCGGGCCCTGGGGCAGTCCCAGATCGAATGCGGGATGCTCCTCGAGCCCGAGGGCCGCAATACTGCGCCCGCCTTTGCCGCTGCGGTAGCTGCGGTCTCCCGGCGTTTCGGACCGCAGGAAGTGTTGCTGTTTCTTACCGCTGATCACCTGATCCAGGATTTTCCCGCGTTCAGGCAAGCCGTGCAGCAGGCGGTGCAATTGGCGGAAACCGGCAGGATCGTGACCTTCGGGATTCGCCCCGAGTCTCCAGAGACCGGGTACGGCTACATCGAGGCCGCCGGAACGGATGTGTTGCGATTCGTGGAAAAACCGTCGCTCGACCGTGCGCAGGAGTTTCTCGCCAGCGGTCGTTATCTGTGGAACTCCGGCATGTTCTGTGTGCGGGCGGACGTGGCCGAAGAAGAGCTGAAGCGGCATGCCCTCGACGCGTGGCAGGCCGCCGAGCAGAGCCTGGCGGCAGGGCGCACGCTGGAAGGCCAGCACGAATGGCAGATCATGCTGGACGAGAAGGCTTTTGCTCTCGCTCCCGACATTTCGGTGGACCATGCCCTCATGGAAAAAACGGGACGGGCCTCGGTCGTGCCCTGCGACATCGGCTGGAGCGACATCGGCTCCTGGGCAGCGTTCGGCAATCTGTTCCCGAGCGATGGCAAGGGAAACCAGATCGACGGCGACGTCATCGCGGTTGATACCGAGAGCTGCTATGTGCATAGCGATGCCCGGGTGGTCGGTGCGATAGGCCTCAAGGATCTCGTCATCGTCGATACCCCCGATGCACTGCTGGTCGCGCGCAAGGACAAATTGCAGGATATCAAGAGCGTCGTCGCCCAGCTTAAGGAGCGGGGCGATGATGCCTATCAGATCCATCGCACCGCCCATCGGCCTTGGGGTACTTATACTGTTTTGGAGGAAGCCGAGCGCTTCAAGATCAAGCGCATCGTCGTGCATGCGGGGCAATCGCTCTCGTTGCAGATGCACCATCACCGAAGCGAACACTGGATCGTCGTGAGCGGCGTTGCGCGCGTCACCAACGGCGAAGACACGTTCCTGGTGAACAGCAACGAATCCACTTATATTCCCGCAGGCCACAAGCATCGGCTGGAAAACCCGGGCATCATCGATCTTGTGATGATCGAGGTCCAGAGCGGCGAATATCTGGGAGAGGACGATATCGTCCGGTTTGCCGACATCTACGGTCGCAATTGATCACTCGTTTATCTCGAATACTCGTCAAGGTTCCAAATGTTTTTTCATAGCATGCGGCATGAGCTCGTCGAGACAGTCCGCAAGCCTCATCTATGGGCGCTGCTCGCCTGGTACGACATCAAGCAGCGCTATCGGCGCTCGGTGCTCGGCCCGTTCTGGTTCACGATCAGCACCGCGATCCTGATCGGCACGCTGGGCCTCTTGTGGGCCACGCTTTTCAAGATGAACCTGCACGAATATCTGCCGTATTTCGCGGCAGGCAACGTGATCTGGACCTTCATCGCCATGCAGTTGAACGAGGCGACGACGGGCTTCACCCAGTTCGAAAGCCTCATCAAGCAGACGCGGCTGCCATATCCGTCCTATGTGTTGCGGCTGCTTTGCCGCAACTTCATCATCTTCCTCCACAACTTCATCATCGTCATCGTGGTGGTGACCTTCGTGGGCAATGGCTGGGGGTGGGTATCCCTGCTTGCCGTACCCGGCTTCCTCTGCCTGGCTGCCATCACGTTGAACGTATCGTTCGCCTTCGCCATCATCTGCACCCGGTATCGCGACATGATTCCCGTCGTGCAGAATCTGGTCACGGTCGCCTACTTCCTGACGCCCATCATGTGGCAGTCCAGCACGCTTCCGCCCCAGCATCGATGGGTTGCCGAACTCAATCCCGTCAGTCATCTGCTCGATGTGGCCCGCATGCCGCTGCTGGGGGAAGTCCCTTCCATGGTGAGCTGGATGACGGCCCTGGGGCTTTGGTTGGTGTCCGCAGGGTGCGCATGCTGGCTGTTTGCGCGTACGCGGCATCGTGTCGCTTATTGGATCTAGCATGTCAGTACACATTCGGGCCGAAAACCTGTCGGTCGAATTTCCGATCTACAACGCTTCGCACCGCTCGTTGAAGAAGGCGATCATCAGCGCGAGCACCGGTGGCAGGATTGCGTCGGATGCTGGCCATCGAGTCTCCGTTCGCGCCATCGACGGCCTGAACCTCGACCTTCGTCCTGGTGACCGGATTGGACTGCTCGGGCATAACGGAGCCGGCAAGACTACGCTGCTGCGCGTGCTGTCGGGAGTCTATCCGCCGTCGTCCGGTTCGCTCTCCGTTCAAGGGAGAGTCGTGGCACTTACCGATATCGCATTGGGTATCGACGGTGAGTCGACCGGGTTCGAGAATATCGTGCTCCGTGGCGTGATCATGGGATTGTCTCCCAAGGAGATCGCCGACAAGATGGACGAGATAGCCGAGTTCAGCGAGCTTGGTGAGTATCTCAACATGCCTGTCCGGACGTATTCCAGCGGCATGCAACTGCGGTTGGCCTTCTCGGTGTCGACCTGCATGACCGCAGACATCGTGTTGATGGACGAGTGGCTGTCCGTGGGCGATGCGCAATTCAATGCCAAGGCCTCGCAGCGGCTGGAGTCGATCGTGGCGAAATCGTCCATCCTGGTGATCGCGTCACACGACCGTGGCACGATCGAGCGGCTGTGCAACAGGACGATCATGCTGGAACACGGCAAAGTCGTGGAGCAGACCTGAGCGGGCGGGTGCCCGCTGGTCTCAGGCGGCAGTCCGCATGCGCTCGCGGTAGTACGCTTCCAGCCGCTCCACCATCAGGTCGGCCGTATAGTCCGTCTCGTATTTCCGCCGCGCGGCCCAGGACAGGCTCGCGCGTAACGACGCATCTTCGACGGCCCGTTTCAGGGCCGTCCCCAGCCCCTGCGCATCGCCGGGCGTGAAAAGCAGCCCGTTCTCGCCGTCCGTGATGATTTCCTTGACTCCGCCTACGTCCGGCCCGATTACCGTCTTCGAGAAGAGGGAAGCCTCCACGAAAATCAGGCCGAAAGATTCATACCGGCTCGGTGCCACGAAAATATCGCAGGCTTGGTAGGCTTGCTCGAGGGCCACGGCCGATATCGGACCCGTGAAGCGGACCCTGTTCAGCCAGGGGGCGCCTGCATGCCGGGATTCGAATTCGCCCTTGTAGTCCTTTTCCCCGGCAACGGGCCGGTTGTCGCCCACCAGGGTGAAAGTCAGCTCGGGATGGGCGGTGGCCAGATCGGGAATCGCCTCCAGCAGCAGGTCGATGCCCTTGCGGTATTCGAAGCGGCCGACGTACAGCACGTTGAGCCGATCTGAGGGAACGGCAGGGGAGGAACCCGACCTGGCATCGTCCAGACCATGCGGAACCACCGTCGTCCCCGTAGGAGTCAGTCCATAGCAGTCCTGGATGTCCGCCAGTACGGAATGGCTGTTGGCCAACAGGGGAACACCGCTTCGAAGGACCTGGCGTTCGGCGGCAATCATCTTGTCCACCAGCGTAGACCGTATCGTCGCACTACGCTGCCATTCAGGTTTGTGCGGCAGGGCCAGCCCATAAGTGGTATGCAGGCTCATCACGGTCTTGAACCGGCCGCTGGTGGCGCAGGCCAGACCTTCAAGGTCCCAGATGGGGAACGAGACCAGGTCGAGGCCGCGGTGCGCGGCGATGCGCAACGCCTCGTTGTAGACCGCATAACAGCCTGCCCGGATGTCGTCGGGCAGGTCGGGCAGGGGCGGAGTCGCCTGCGTCGTGAACGTCGGGGCCGAGATCCGGTGCACCCATACGTTGTTCACCACGTCCACGGTGGGATCCTGCCCCTCTGCCGCGCGGGTGATGACAGTCACCTCATGGCCTCGCCGGGCCAGGCCTTCCGCAACCAACCGTGTCCAGACCGCGATTCCGCCTACGGCCTCGCCCAGATACTCCCGGGAGACCAGGGCCAGCCTGAGCCTTTCTTCGGATTGCAACAGAGGCGCAAAGGCCTTGAACGAGAGAGGGGCCGGGGGACGGTATCGGGCCAGGGTGTGCTGGCCTTGCGGGTGCTCGGCGGCATCCCTCATACCATCCGCCACGCCTTTCCCCAGCTCCTGGACCAGGCGGTCGCGCGTGGCTGCATCGATCTTGCCTGCCAGGTGCAGGGTACGCATGTCGCCGCTCGTCTCTGCCTGGTAGGCCTCGACGCGTTGCCGGGCGGCAGCTTCTTCGCCAGGCAGTGCGAATTTCATGCAGAAGTAAGCCTTGCTCCGGGCGGGATAGTACAGGCTGGTCGGTAGCCGCTCGGCATTGCGCAAGTGACTGGCCGCATATTTGTGCAGCACTTGTGCCGCGCCCGCCATCTCGAGGCCGTAGCCCGCTTCGACCACTCGCAGGCAGACGTCGGTTTCGTCCAGAAAATACGCGTACTCTTCGTCGAAGCCGCCAATTTCCTCCAGTACCGAACGCCGGAAGCTGGAGTTGCAGCCGGTCAGGCTGAAATATCGGCGCGTGCCGGGGCGATGGACGGCCGCCGCGGCCTCGGGACTGGGAAAGCCTTGGTTGTCACCGTAGCGGTCGCACACCACCACCTGGGCCTGGAACAGGAGGCCGGTGTGATTGCGGATGAAACCGCCTACTCCGCCCACGTCCGGACTGCGGTATCCACGAACGAGCTTGTCCAGCCAGTCGGGTTCCGGTATGCCGTCGTCATCCAGAAACGCCACGACGTCGCCCGAAGCCTGAGCGATACCGATGTTCCTGGCCTTGGAAAGATTGGTGATGTCGCAATGCGCCAGCTTGATATCCGGCAGGTACGCGGCAAGCATCTCTTCCGAGCCATCGGTGCAGGGGCCCAGCACCACCACGACCTCGAAGTCGGGGTATCGCAGGTGCCTGAGAGCTTCGAGCGTGACGCGCAGTGCTTCCTTCCGGTTGTAGGTACAGATGACAACCGATGCTTTCACCGAGGATGCTCCGCGCCTTGCCGTCCGGTGCACTGAGCCGACGCGCCGTCGGTTTTCGAGGCAAGCTGCATCGTCAACTGTGCAATCTGTGCCCGCTGATCATCCTGTTCGCGTTTCAGATCGACGATGCACGCCCGCAGGGAATTGATGTCTTCCAGCAGGTACATCTGGCTGCGACTGTAGCGCAGCCACGAATGCATCCGCTTTGCCGCACGGTGGATGCCAGGCGTGACCAAGCCCGAGCGCAGGCAGGCCCGGTAGGTTTTTTCGAGGATTTGGATCATTTCGAGGTTTATCTAAGTCGCTTGAGCAGGCGCACCACTTTTCCGGCGATGGTGCGTGCAGCGGTCAGGACGGGGCCGACTACGGGTAGATCATACAGTCCCAGGTACATTTTCCAAATGCGATAGCCTTTGGAGAGTTGGAAGTCCAGTGGCTCGAAGGGGGCGGTGCGCAAGGCATCCAGGTTCATGCGCTGGTCGGCTTCTGCGGCGTATTTGAGCAGTCGCTTCCGGAGACGCTGGACTTCCTCCTGCAAGGCCCGCATTTCTTCATCATGAGGGGTAGGGCTTGCGGACGGAGAATGTGGCATGGAATTGGGAGTCATCGTGACGATAGTGGTAAGCCTGTCAATTGCCCGTCGGCGTGAAAATCGTAGCGACACGTTGGCGGTGCGCTTTCTCCGAATGCCGTTCTGCTATCAGGCGATGGGCACCGCGAATGAGAGGCGGCGGTAGGATGCTGCCGCTGGCAATAGCGGCCAAGGCATCAGCGTAGTGTTCGATCAACACGTCATCGTCCGCATCATATGCAACGAGGACGCCGGTCTCGGGCGTAATGACTTCCCGCAGGCCGCCCACATCGGGCGCGACAACAAGCATGCTACAGGAAAGGGCCTCCAGCACCACGTTGGGGAGCCCATCATAGGACGCTGTGTAGAGGAACAAGTCATACTCGTCGTGGGGAAGGCTACTGAATCCCTGAAATGCTCCTCGGTGGCGGACAGGCCCATCACGGCTTATTCCAGCGGGCATGGGATAACCGAACACCGAACTGCCGTACATGTCTATGGATGCCTTTACCCCACGTTCTTCCAGCCTTTGTGCGATCCTGGGAACTAGGTCGGGCCGCTTCTGGGTATCGATCCGGGAAGCCCACAAGACGCGCAAAGGCCTGGAGCCAGGCGAGTACGGTAGCCGTGTGACCGCTTCCGTCGAGGGGGATACCGGGGCATAGAGAGTTTCGGCCCTTGCGGGCGCCAGATGTACCATTTTTTCAAGATCGTCGAGGATCCGAGCATGGTCCGATATGACCCAGTCTATCCCGGGCAAAGCCTCTGAAAGGAAATTTAGCGAACTGCCGTAAATGAAGTGTAATTGTCGGTGAGGCAGCGTTTCCGCACAAAAATAATAGTAAGCAATGCGGTTTTCCGGAAGCGCACGGTAATAGCGGAGCAGGAAGCCAACGGCGAAGTCGGGGCCATTGGTATGGAGTCTCGCGCGGGGGGCGGATGATTGAATGATACGAAGCAGAAGCGCGCTGAGATCTTGGATGCCATGCCTGTCCGCCAGTTTCCGCAGGTCCAGGAAATCGACATTGACGGGTAGTTGGCCTACGCCCTCATGCTGCTCGAAGTCTTGTCCCGTTACGATCAAGATGCGTTTCGCCACATTCGTCGCAAGCAGCGATTTCGAGACTTCCAAAAGATATTTCTCGGCTCCGCCATTCGACAGGAAGGGCAGGAGAACGACATCGTCGTAGATGCCACCGTTCAATTTTTCGAGCGCCTCGAAATAAGCGGAAGCGAGATCAAGAGTCTGCTGGTAGGGCCAACCGACGTTGGCGCCCACGGGCATGTACTTCAGGTGTTCAAAATCGATGCCTGGCTCGATCTGGTTTGCTGCATAAACCAGTTCGAGAAAAACCTGGGAGTTCATGCAGTACAGTCGAGTACCTTCCGGTGCGTATTTCGGCACTTTGGGCAATTTGCGAGCGGAATCATGGGCAGGCTGCAATTCTTTCAGAAAATGATCGGCTGAAAAATATCGAGAATAAGGGCACAGTTTGTCATGCCCTTCCTGGGCCATGATGCTGGTCGAGCGCTGGCGGTAGAAAAGAACGGTATTGGCCGCCGTGCGGAATTCATACCCTGCGGCAATGGCCTCGCAGTTGAAATGCCAGTCCTCGTAGGCAAAAAAACCAGTTGCCTTAGTGTCTACGTACTGGATTTCCCGGGCAAGCTCCCGGGGGAAAAAGACCCGGGAGCAAAATGGGTGATATCCAAAAAACGCGAGCTTGGAAACGCGATCCGTGCCGAAGTACTGCCAGAGGTGGTAGCGAGTGCCAAAGGCGTATAGAAACTCGGGAATAATGATGGCCAGGGGAGCCCGCTCCGCTTCTTCCATCATCGCCGAAAAAAAATTGAATGAAACGAGGTCATCGCCGTCCGCTGTCGCGATATATCTGCCTCGCGACGCCGCAATACCTGAATTCCGTGCGGGACCCAGCGAGCCGTGCGATACCTCGAGAAAGCAAACTCCGTCCATCCAGCTGAAATCCAT
This sequence comes from uncultured Burkholderiaceae bacterium, assembly GCA_937871985.1. Next base: position 3,566 of record CALMPB010000416.1, on the reverse strand, counting down.
GGCCGCGACCTTGGCCGCGGTTTCCCGGGTAGCATTGTCGAGCACGATGACGAGTTCAATACTCAACCCGTCGGCGCGTGCATAGGCCACGGCTTCGCGCAAGGAAGCAACTGTCCGATCAAGGAAGCGTGCCTCGTCATGAAGATTGAGTACGATCGAAATATCGATGCTGGGCAGGGAAGGGAGCGACAATTGGGGATTCCCGCGAGTTGACCTTGGCAAGCCGGTGAATATATCACTCGGAATCACATAGATAGCGGGGACATTGTCGGGTGAACGGAAGGGAGAGTCGAGGCAGAGTGCGACAAACGGTGAGCACTGTTCCGGCGGGCACCGGTCACTCCTAAGGGAAGAGTAATAGAGAACCCTTTATTGCAAGATGTGAGTGCTTACAAGATTCCAGCGGCTTGTGTTCGTGCACTCATGGCAAGGTTCTGCGGCACAGCCTTCACAGAAGACGTTTTATATCTCCGATAAGCCGTTTGGATCTTGTCCTGACCCGGCGCAGCAGCAGGTATGCGAAATGTTCGATCTGCCGGGGCTGGATAATGGCTTCGGGCGTTTCCGACGGCGGAACGACGACGGGCGCCTTGATGAGAGGCAGTGGGCCGGTTTCGATGTATGCAGTCAAACTGAACAATATGTTGGCATCGAGGCGTGATAGACCATCCAGGCTGTGTACGAGGCGGCGACGCTTCAGGAACGGGGCTGTTTCCGTCCTACCGCCGTTCGGATCGGGTGCTAGATGCCCTGGTTGAGGAGTCAGCGAAAAGCGCTTCGCTTTCCACGCCAGCCGGGTATAGACGGCCATTCCTTCCCAGGCGTCCGGATCCATGTCATTCCAACCACCCGAGTCTCTCCACGCCGCCGCTCGAATCATGGCGCTGGTCGCCATGTACTGATCTTCCCTGAGTGCCAGAGCGCGCGCTTCTGGAATGCCCAAAGGCTTCCATGATTTGCTTTCCGTCGGCACGCCACCAGACCGGGGAAAGCACGCGGGTTCGATAGCGTTCACGGCGAAACCGGTGGCAGCGATCAATTCCGGGTCGGAGGACAGCGCGTTCCATCCATCCTCGAGTGTGCGCGGTAAAAGCGTCGCGCCGTCATCCAGAAAGAAGGCGAATTCGGTCTGGACTTGCTGCAGGCTGGCATCCCGTGGCCCGAGGCTATCGATGGTGTGCAGATGCAGTGTGATCGTCAGGCCTGCATTTTTTTCGTCCAGCGCCCACGCGTCCAGTACCGCGTCGACCCGCTCATCCGGGCGTCTTCCGATCAGAATTACTTGGGCAGGTTTCAGTCGTGAGCGGTGGACGGATCGTATGAATTCGTCCAGTTGATCGCATGTCCGATTGCCCGCAAAGGCGACGACGGTGACTGCCGGCGATGGCAGCTCTACCGAACGAGGCCATTCGGGGCTGTAGGGCGGAGCGTCATTGCGCCCCCACCATGCATTGACTTCACGCTGACGTTGCCGAAGGCGATCTCGTGCAAGGCCTACCAGGATCTGGTGTTCATCGGGCAAGAGCCGAAGAGTATCTTCGATCTTGCGAGCCAGGGCATCGGGAGCCGGGTCGCAGAAAAAGCGCGAGACATAGTCCGGGTCATCCGCGACCTCGACCACACCGCCTGTGTTGTAAGCGACCAGACGTGCACCAAGCAGCAACTGCTCCAGCACCACGTAGGAGAAGCTCTCTCCCCGCGACGGGACGACGAACAGCGTGTCGTCGAGATGTTGGTTGATGTATTCCAGCAATTGCTGATGCGAGAGGTGGGTCCAGCTATAGCCGGCAATGCCGCTCAAAGTCGCAATGTCTTGGTCGGGAGGAACGCCGGGAGCCAGCGAGACGATCTCCTGTACTTGCCCGGGGGCGAGGAGTTCCATCGCCCGGACGAAATCCGGCCATCCCTTCAATTGCAGGTACTTTCCGATGAAAGCGATGCGCTGGATGGCCCCGTAGCCAAGCGGTCGATCGTCCGGCAGCAGCGAGAGGTCAAAGGGCAGGCGGACGATGGTCTGGTTCGCGACCTCATAGCCGTACTCCTCCTGCATGAGATGCTGGCCCAGGTATCTGGAGGGGGCGTAGCAACTGTCCGCATGCTTGAAGATGTAGCTGTCCCTGATTGCCAGCGACGCTTCGAAGGGAGAGTAATTCACCGCCCCTTCGTCGCGGAAACCGTACTTCAGATAGTCAATGGCCCCATGCATGAAAATGCGCAAGTGCAGCCAGGACGGAAGCATGCCGGTGCGCTTGGCCTGCACGATGCGGAACAGGATGGACTGGTAGTCCTGCGCCTCGACAAGCGTTACGCTGGGCAGCAAGTAGAGCGCATTGCGCAACACTTCCAGAGAATCGTGTCCGAGGTGAAAGTCCTCAAAACTGACGTCTGCGAGCGATCGTGGGGCCAATGTCCTTCGGTCCATGTCGAGGGGCTCGGCCCGGGCGTCGAACATCAGGACAGCGGCGCGTGGGTCGAGGAGCTTGATGTTCCGGACATAAGTGCCGATTCCGCCGGCGGGCCCCAGCCCTGCATCTTCCGTGGTCAAGAGCAGCCAATCCGCCGTGGCCAGTCGCCGGTCCCATCCACGGTTCTCCAGATAGGCTGCGTAGTCGCGAAGCGTGAGCGTGGCAGCCATCCAGCCGTCGTCCCCGAGCTGAAGGGGAAAACCGCCGGCCGTCAGAAAACTGGAGAATGCTTCCCGGGACCAATGCCTGAATCGTCCCGGCGCGTCTTCATGCACGAACATGACCGTACCGCTACGTGCAAGGCAGACGCGCTTGAGCGCGGCAAGAAGAGGGCGGGGGTCGGCAAGGTCTGACAGGAATTGCGATCCAAGGACCCAGAGCGTGTCGTGTTGATCGTATGCCTGAACGAAAGCATCGACCTGGCCGCTCCAGTTGTCCACGAGCCAGTCGGCCGGCAGGGAACCTGTCGCGAAGGCCTCCAGGGGCCGGTGGATGCTTGTTTGATCGAGGCAGGGTCTGGACAAGGGGCCCAGGACGATGGCGGAGCGGTAGGGGGAACCCCGGAGCGTTTCTTGCAGCCGGTCTGCATCGATAGGCCGGAGTCGGTCAGCGGAGATGTCCGGCGCCGATAGCGGAACGGGTCGTGCGCCAAACTCGGAAAACGCACTGGTTAGATGTAGGTTCATCTTTCTTCCGCAGATCGGTTCGATTCTCAGCCGAGTCGGCTCTGCTTTCAAGGTATTCGAAGGCTGGCCGCGATCCGGGAATTGTAGGAGGAGTCGGGGACGAAACGATGTCGAAGTCGATCGGCCGGTTTTGGCTGTTTGGATGCTCAGCGGCCAGGTAAGGGCCTAGGATCAATGCGGAAGAGCATCACCGTGGTTGCAGAGCCCAGGCTGCCGGGGGCGCCTAGGGCGATTTTGCCGCCATCGCCGACATGCCTCTCACTCCTTCTACCGCGCCGCATCGGCGTGCCCCCGCCTGAACAACCGCACCACCCACTGCCCAAAATCATCCACAAACAAAAACACCACCGGTATCACCAACAAGCTCAAGAACGTCGACGTGATCAACCCCCCCAGCACCGCGATCGCCATCGGC
>CALMPB010000415.1 GCA_937871985.1 uncultured Burkholderiaceae bacterium | reverse complement strand
CAAACTCGAAAAAGGTAAGTAGCGCTTGGCCGGATGCGTCCGGCTCTTCCTGATCCATGCTTTCCGCGATGCCGGCCAGGGCCTGGACCCTGGCCGGCCGGGACGCCTCGTCCTGCCTGTTATTGGCCGGATTTCTGTTGTTGACCGGGTTTTTGCTGCTGGCCGGATTGCGGCCGTTGCTGTTGTTGCTGCTGTTGCTGCTGTTGCTGTTGTTGGCCTTGCTCGCGCTGCTGGCCTTGCTGCATGTCGGGGTGCGGCGAGGACGTCCCTTTGTGCCCTTGCTGATTGCCCGCCTGCTGCTGGCTTTGCTGCGGGTTCTGGGTACGCTGGTCGGCCTGGGGCTGTTGGCCGGAGGATGATTGCTTCTGCTGATTCATGAACCACTCCTTGAATATGGATGCGGGTAAAGGCGGAAATGCCCGCCGGCAGTGGGTGCGTAACGCCGCCTTGATTTACCCGCAATTCCTGTTCCGCGACCGGGAGGCCTCGGGGAGGATTATGGAATGGGCTCGCGCATGTAATTATTGGGTGACGTGCTTGTAAATTTTTCTCGGCAGCAAATCCATCGGGACATTTTTCTCGTAGGTATTTACATCATGCGGGAAAACGATAGGTTTGGAGGATTGATTTCGCGAAATCTACGCGTTAACCCTGGAAAAAATAGTTGATTTTGTCTACTTTGTTGCCGATGTGCCGCGCTATTTCTGGGAATCCGGCATGCAAGGGTCATATCCCCGTATTTACGCAGGGATATATGGGTAAGGAAAAATTCATATAAAACAACCCGTGCCCGGCAATATGCTTGTATCCGAAGGAAACGAAAACGAGTTGACTAAGCTCACGATGCGCCGCATAGTCAATTTCGAGGTGTCAGGCTAGGGTTCTCTCGGTTGGGTTGGCAAGTCGGCTTTCCATTTGGGCACGCCCCGTTCTTGATCCCGGTTAAGTGATTATCGCGGTACGCACATATTCAAAGAAGGAAATGCATCATGGCGACAGGCATCGTTAAATGGTTCAACGACGACAAGGGGTACGGGTTCATCATGCCGGATGATGGGGGGAAGGACTTGTTCGCCCACTTCTCGGAAATCCAGGCAGAAGGCCGCAAGACGCTGTACGAAAACCAGAAGGTGAGCTTTGAAGCCGTGCAGGGTCCGAAGGGTCCGCAGGCTTCCAAGATCCGCATCCTGTAAGCCGTTCGTCCCAGCCTGACAAAACGCCCCTGCCATGCAGGGGCGTTTTGTTTTGGGTCGGAGGTGGGGACAGGCAATAAAAAATCCCCAAGGGCCGCCTGGCCTGGGGATCGGTGCCGTGCCTTGGTCGGCGCGGGGTACTGAATGCGGGGTGGGGTGGCTGATGGGACTCGAACCCACGACAACCGGAATCACAATCCGGGACTCTACCAACTGAGCTACAGCCACCACTTGCAACGCCTGATTAGAAGCCCTGATTAGAAGCCCGATCAAGCGAGACCGCTATTCTAGCGAATTTCTGGCGATTACGCGAATCGGGCCGGGCCGCTAGCGTTCCAGCCTGACCTCGAAGTAGGCCGTGTCGGTTTCGCCCAGTGCCGCGAAGCCTTCCTGGGCCGCCTTGACGGCGGCGCGTTGCCAGCGCTGCGCCAACGATTTGTCCTCTTCCGAGATCTCGTCCAGCGATTCCTCGGCCCAGCTCCAGGCCTTGTAGGCGGCGGCGAGCCCTTCGGTGCCGCCCAGCGCTTTTTCCAGCGTGCGAGCGTAGCGGCGTTCGGCCTGGTGCCGGAGTTCCTCGGGCAGTTGCGGGTAGTCTTGCAAGGTGACGGTATACATGGTTTTCGCACACGTTACTGTATGTATATACAGTATCCGCTGAAAATCATGACGAAATCAAGCGGCTCGCGCGTTGGGGCGTAGTTTCGCCAGGACGATGCCGGCAAGGCCCCGGCTGGATGGCCTGGGCCGGGGGGATCATGAGCTTCCGGGGCTCGTCCGCATCGTTTCCTCGCGGGAAGGGCTCTGGGCCTGGACCTGCGACTCCGCCGCACGGCGCTGGCGGTGAGCGTGGCTCAAGGCGCCCGCGGCCCGGGCCTCCTCCGAGTTGAATTCGTGCGCGTTGCCTGACTGGTGGGCGGCGCGGCCCCCTTCGGCGGAAATGGCCCGCTGTTTCTGTGGATCCATGGCGGCAAAGCCCCGGGGGCGTTTCTGACTCGTAAGCGTAGGCATGAAATTCTCCAGGATAGGGAAGGGTTCTGCTGACGAGCCTGTCGGGTCGCAATCCCCGTGCCAGCCTGCTTGGGCTGCACAGCCCGGCTGTATCGGGCCCTGGCCGGGCCGGACGCCATGGCGGCGGGCAGGATTTACACGCGGCCTGGGTGATTTATGCATGCGCGGGAGCGCGCGCCTGGAATGGCGCGCGCCGCCACGGGGTCAGTGCTGCCCGGTCGTGTCGGACCCGGCTTCCTCGGTCTGGCACAGGGTGGCGATGACGTTCTGCCAGCCTTTCTTGAACGAGGGGTGGGCCTCGTTCAGCGTGGGTTCCACCTGTTGCGCGATGGCTTGCATCACCTGGCGCAACTGTTCGGCGTTCGGATGGGCCGAAATCAGCATGCTCACGACGTTCTGCAAGGCGGTGAGTTGTCCCTTCAGGAATTCAGGGTCGGTCACGTTGGCTCCTTCTACGGCTTGTTCTGGGGAATTTGCAAGGCTCGGGTCGAGTCCAACCGGCATGTTAACGGTTCCGTGCCTAGGGTGTTTCAACAAGGGTTTTCGCCAACCGCGGGATAGGTAGATATCCCAGTATGGTGGCGCTGACATCGAGGCCCGGTTGGTCTACGATGGGCGCACGCTGGAGGGCCGTATTCATGGCAACAATGGTGATTGATCGTAAGAAGCTGGTGTGTTTTGTCGTAGCGGCCACTGACCCGGCCGGCGAATCGCGTTGGTGTGCGCTCAACGAGGATCGTGAGTGGCTGACCAACCTGGGCGCCGAACCCGCGGCCGCGGCCGAAAAGGCCGGCGTCTATTGCTGCAACCCCAGCCCCGAAGTGCGGCGTGCCGCCGCCGAAGCCCTGGGGGTCGACCCCGGCGCCGAATTCGTCGTCCATCGATTGTTCCAATCGTCGGACAGCGACGAATGCGCCGAAGTCATCGCCCGCAAGGTCGCGCGGCTGCACTGACCTGCTAGGCGTGCCGGTTGGCTGCCCGGGTGCGGGCGGCCTTCCTGGCGGCTGCCGAGCGTCCGGCCGCGCCCTTGGTGCGAGCCGCCTTCTTGGCCGCGGCCGACCTGTCCGCCGCGCTGCGGCGCTTGGCCGCCGTCTTGGCATGAGCGGCCAGGGCGCTTTTCGACGCTCCCGACTTGCTTTCCCGTTTCAGCGCGGTCTTGGTCGCGCGCGAGCGCGTGGCCGATTTCTTGTGCGGGGCCTCATCGCCCTTGCGCACGTCCTGTTCGACCTTGGCCCGGGTCTTCGCGCTGGCGCGGCCAGGCTTGGGAGCGGGCAGGTCCACGCCGGATCGGCGAGCTTCCGACAGGCCGATGGCGATGGCCTGCCTGGCCGAGCGGACGCCGTGCCGGCCTTCGCGCACGTGGTGGATCTGTTCCTTGACGAATTCGCCGGCCTGGGTCGACGCGGACTTGCCCTGGCGCTTGTCCTGCTTCGCTTTCTCGATGGTCTTGCGTTCAGGCATGATGGCTCTCCTTGCGGAAAGCCCATGTGCAGCAACCCTCGTGCCTACGGTACGCGTCTAGCTGGCGCGGCCCGGCGCCCCTGTCAGCACGCAGTCGGCCACGGTGGGCATGCCGTTTTGCAGCGTGGCGCGCTCG
>CALMPB010000414.1 GCA_937871985.1 uncultured Burkholderiaceae bacterium | reverse complement strand
CCGTGTGGCACGAACCGTACTTCTGCGGGATGCCCAGCCGCGTGCGCGCTGCCGTGTTCCCGGTGTCAAGAACCTGCACATCGAAGCCTGCGCCTTGCAGGTGTGAGACCCAGTCCTTGCAGCAACCGCAGCTCGGGTCCTTCCACACCTTGGCGATCGGTCGGCTCTGCGCCAGGCTCGGTCCTGCGAGTGCCATCACCAACAAGCCAGCGATCAATGCTTGGCGTCTCGGCACTTTGCCCTGGCTTCTGTCGTAGTGCATGTTCATAGATTGCCTCTCATCAGATGATCAAACCCACAAGGTTCTAGAACCAGAATCGCACGCCAGCCACCCAGCGCGTCTGCTGCGCGCGGCCACCTTCGGCACGCACATAGTCCGCTGTGCGTCCGAAGCTGCCCGCCCGTTCCACGCCGATGTAGGGGGCGAACTGGCGACTGAATTCATAGCGCAGGCGCAAGCCAGCAGACGCTTCGGCCAAGCCCTTGCCGATACCGCGTTCCGGGTCGTCCTTGCCATAGAACTGCAATTCGGCACGAGGCTCCAGAATCAGTCGCTGGGTCAGCAGCAGCTCGTAGCTGCCTTCGACACGCAGCGCCGTACGTCCGCCACTTCCCACGTAGCCCGTCGCCTTCAGCTCGAACCAGTAGGGGGCGAGGCCCTGGATGCCGAAAGCCAACCATTGACGGCTCGGGCCTTTTCCGTTATCCACCCGAACGCCGAGCTGGGTGTCCCAGTACGGTGCGACGGCGTGCCCCCAGAGAAGCTCGGTACGCGATTTTTCGAGCTTTCCTTTGGCGATATCGCCTTCGGCCTTCACGACGGCCTTGTTGTAGGTCGTCCCATACCAAGCCTGGAGGTTGTAGGCCGTGGAATCGTCCCCTTTGCGCGTGAAGCGGCGTTCCAGGGTTTCGCCGCGCAACGAGAAGAACCTGTGTTCGTCGGCCAGCATCAGCCGCGGCACACCGGGTACGGCGTAGTCGCCCGATCCCAATGTCAGGCCATTGGAGTAGCCATGCGGATCGCGGGCGTCAGGAGGCGCCGACCCGCCCTGCATCTGCATGTTGCCGTGATCCATGGCCGGGGCCGCGGTCGAGCCGCTCGCCGACGTCGCGTGACCCGCGTGCGGGTCGGCGGCAGGAGCCACGGTCTGAGTGGATGGCGCGGCCGTTTGAGCGTCGGCCTGGCCGTGCGCTGCATGGTCGTTCTGTGCTTGTGCCTGGGCGGCGACGCTTACCAGGGCCAGAAGCGTCGTGGCCAGTGCGCGAGTGGGGAGTGCTTTGGACATTCTTGGTCTTCCTTGTGCGCTGGGTTCAAGACACCACGACTTCGCGGAACATGCCGGCATCCATGTGGAACATCAGGTGGCAGTGCCACGCCCAGCGGCCGAGCGCGTCGGCTGTCACCAGGAAGCTGATGCGTTGTGCCGGCTGCACCGGCAGGGTGTGGCGGCGCGCAAGGAAGCGACCGTCGGGGCTTTCCAGCTCGCTCCACATGCCGTGCAGGTGCATGGGATGGGTCATCATGGTGTCGTTGTGCAGAATGACCCGCAGCCGCTCGCCGTGTTTGAAGTGCACCGGCGTGGACTTTCCGAACTCCAGCCCGTCCAGGGACCATGCGTAGCGTTCCATGTTGCCCGTGAGGTGCAGTTCGACCTCCCGGCCAGGGCCTCTCTTGTCCAGCGGCCCCGACGGGGTATGCAGATCCGCGAGGGTCAACACTCGCCGACCGTTGTTGCGCAGTCCGATGCCGGGGTCATCGAGGTTGGTGCGCGCCATGTCAACGCGCATGTCCGTGCTGGCACCATACTCGGTGCGAGCGTGGCGAGCAGTAGTGCTGGGCACGGCCAGTCCCCCCGCCGCCGCGGCGTGTTGGCTGTGATCCATCGCCATGCCACCGTGGTTCATGGCGCCGTGATTCATGCCAGCCATCGCCCCATGATCCATCCCGGACATCGAACCCGAGCCCATCCCGGTCATCCCGGTCATGCCCGTCATGCCCGTCATGCCCGTCATGCCCGTCATCTCCATGGCTTGGCCGGACCCGCCGTGGTCCATGCCCCCCATCATGCTGCCCATCATGTCGTTCATGGTCAGCCATTCGACCGGATCGAGGGCAGGCACGGGAGCTTGAAGACCTTCACGCACGGCCAGCGTGGCCCGCGCGTAGCCTGTCCGGTCCATCGCCTGGGCGAAGATCGTGTAAGCGTCATCCCGTGGCTGGACGATCACATCGACGGTTTCGCCCGGACCGAATCGGAACTCATCGACCGTCACCGGCTCCACGTCAACACCATCGACGTGCACCACCGTGAGTTTCAGTCCGGGAATGCGTACGTCGTAGAAGGTGTTGCCCGCACCGTTGACCATGCGCAGCCGCACGCGCTCACCCGGTCGGAACAGCGCCGTCCAATTGCCGGCGGGGGTGACGCCGTTGGCCAGATAGGTCAGCGTGGCGGCAGACAGATCGGCGAGATCCGTCGGATTCATCCGCATCTCGTTCCACATCTTGCGCTTGTCGATCGCAGCGGCCATGCCGTCGCGCGAGGCGTCCCGGAAGAAGTCGAAGACGGTAGGTTGGTTGTAGTTGTAGTAGCCGCTTTGGGACTTGAGCTTGGTGAACACCCGCATCGGGTCTTCGTCGGTCCAATCCGAGAACAGCAGCACGTGGTCACGGTCGGCGCGGATGGTCTCGGCACCAGCGGGGTCGATGATGATCGCCCCGTACATGCCCGTGAGTTCCTGGAAGCCGGAGTGCGAGTGGTACCAGTAGGAGCCGCTTTGCTGAACCTTGAAGCGGTACGTGAAGGTCTCGCCGGGAGCGATGCCATTGAAGCTGATGCCCGGCACGCCATCCATCTGATACGGCAGGATGATCCCGTGCCAGTGGATGGATGTGGCTTCACGCAGCTTGTTGGTCACACGGATTGTGACGGTGTCACCCTCACGCCAACGCAATGTCGGTGCCGGCAGCGAGCCGTTGATGGTCGTAGCCACGCCTGGCTTGCCCGTGAAGTTCACGGGCGATTCGGCGATCACCAAGTCGAACTCGGTGCCCTTCAGCACAGGGGCGGCACCGCGCGTCGCGGAGCCTTGTTGGGCAAATGCCCTGAGCGCCGGGGTGGACAGCCCGGCCAGGACGCCGCCAGCGGCCAGCCCCTGAACAAAACGCCGACGAGACAGGCCCAGTGGGGGCGCGATTACAAAGGGCGAACGAGGCGGCATGGCCTGAAATCCTCCATAGATAACTTGAAAGTCGTCTTTAGAGCCGCCTTTGGTCTTGGGCGGCACGGTTCGACGCATGGAGGTCATGCTATGGAGTGACCACTTTCGGATGAATGACCCTTGGATTACATTCATGTAATGGTCGCGTCATCTTCGTGGCAGGAAGCGACTATTACATTGCCCCTAAGAAGCAAATGAATGGGGCATCGTGGGCGGCAAAATTCCTTACGCCGCAGCGATTTCATGGGGCATGCGATGAAGCTGTTGGTCGTTGAAGACGAGAACAAGACGGCGGATTACGTCCGCCAAGGTCTCATGGAGGCAGGGTTCGTCGTGGATCTGGCGCGTAACGGATTGGACGGACACCACTTGGCCATGAGCGAGACCTACGATTTGGTGGTCTTGGATGTCATGCTGCCGGATGTCGATGGCTGGCGCATCGTGCGTTCGCTGCGAGATGCTGGCAAACAAGTCCCTGTGCTATTTCTAACCGCACGTGGCAGCGTAGATGACCGCGTCAAGGGGTTGGAACTGGGGGCAGACGACTATCTCGTCAAGCCGTTCGCGTTCTCGGAATTGCTGGCGCGGGTGCGGACGCTGCTGCGACGCGGAAGCGCTCCGAGCCAGCCTGATCGCATCCAAGTTGCCGATTTGGTGCTGGACTTGCCGCGCCGACGTGCAACGCGCGCTGGTCAGCGCATCAATCTCACCAGCAAGGAGTTCGCGTTGCTCGAACTGCTGGCACGCCGACAGGGTGAAGTTCTGCCGCGTTCGTTGATTGCGTCTCAGGTATGGGACATGAATTTCGACAGCGACAGCAACGTCATTGATGTGGCCATCCGTCGTCTGCGCGCAAAGATCGACGATGCGTTCAATCCAAAGCTCATCCACACTGTACGTGGCATGGGATACACGCTCGATGCGCCTGATGATGACCTCGCGCCATAAGCCACGGCGAAGCCGTCCCGCGTCGCTTGCATTGAGGGTCACGGCCCTGGTTGGCATTGCCACTACCTTGGTATTTCTAGCGTTCAACTGGGTTGTCGTTAGATCCCTGGAGCACCACTTTGCCCAACAGGACGCCCATGAACTGGACGCAGTGGTCACGGCCTTGGCAGAGCCGTTGCGACAGATCGCTAATGACATGGACAAAGATGAGTTGCGGCAGCATTTAGCCAATGCAGTGGCAGGACATCATGGGATGACCTATGGTGTCTATGATCGGCCGGGCAATACCATCTATGCCACGCCGGGTCCTGACCTGTCGAAACTTGCCAGCAGCAAAAAGTTGGTCAACCGCATCACCGCCGACGATTTGACGGTGTGGCAAGAGAATCAGAGGTCTTATCGAGGTGTGGCGCTACAACTGCCTGCCGACGATTCGGCGGCACCTGGCTACCGCATCGTCGCTGCCATGGACATCGGCTTTCATCTCGATTTCTTGGCAGAGTTCAAGCGCATGCTCTGGTGGGCGACCTGCCTTGTTCTCTGCATTGCGCTCGGGGTGGCTTGGCTGGCCGTGCAATGGGGCCACCTTCCAATCCGCAAGGTCAACGAGGAGATTCGCACGATCCGCTCTTCAAAGCTAGATGTGAGACTTGATCCTCTGGACGTACCTATAGAACTGGCTGAACTTGTGGTCGCCTTCAACGACATGCTGGCCAGAATCGAGGAAGGGTTTGTCCGCCTGTCGCACTTTTCCGCCGACATTGCGCACGAGTTGCGTACACCCGTTACCAACCTGATTACGCAGTCCCATGTGGCGCTCGGGCAACCCCGCAGTGCAGAGGAATATCGGGAGATCCTCTACTCCAACTTGGAGGAGTTTGATCGCATGAGTCGCATGATCGGCGACATGTTGTTTCTAGCTCAAACGGAAAATGACCCTCGAAATCTCCGCCTCGGCGAAATCGACTTGGCTGAGTTGATCCGAGGTTTGTTTGACTACTTCGAGGCATTAGCTGAAGACCGCAACATCACACTTTACGCAAAGGGTGCTGCCGAACCAATACGAGCGGATCGTGAGATGTTGCTGCGGGCGCTCAACAATCTTCTTTCCAACGCAATCCGTCATACTCCCTATGGGTCGCGTATTACAGTCGCTTTGGCGCAAGATGAGCGATGGACAACGATAAGTGTCGAAAATCCGGGCGAGCGAATTTCGGAGGCTGATCTGCCGAAGTTATTCGATCGCTTTTTCCGAGTAGATCCTGCCCGCCAACGAAAGAACGCAGGTGCAGGGCTAGGGCTGGCCATCGTCAAATCAATTGCCGAAGCTCATGGTGGACATGTGCAGGCAACGTCCAGCGATACAGCGACTAAATTTGATCTAACGCTGCCTCGCATCGCTTAGTTGGCCTCTCGCCATTGCGGGAGAATGCAGATCGTGGATGGGCGCAGTTTCGACTCGTCGGAAGCAGGTTGCTCGTCAGATGATGGACATGCCTTTCTGCCGTCCAATCTCCCATGACACACCACCGCCGCGTACAGTGGCAGCAAGTTGCTGACCTAGCCGTTGCTCGATCACTGGTTTCCACGGCACTAGGCTGAATCCCATGCCGTCATCGAGCATCGCGTAGCGCCCGCTGGCGAGCATGACG
>CALMPB010000413.1 GCA_937871985.1 uncultured Burkholderiaceae bacterium | reverse complement strand
GCAGGCTTTGGCTTGTGCTTCACCGACGCCCTTCGAACCATCGGCTCGCAGGGGCTCCAGCGTCGCGTTCTCTCCCGGGCGCACGATGCGCACAACCTGGTAGGTCTCGGTCAACGACTTGGCGCGGGCTTGAAGCTCGGCCTCGGTCTTTCCCTGGTAGCACTCCTTGTTCGTGCAGCGAGAGCCGCTGAACGAGGTCTCGAACATGGCTTGCTGCATGCCCGTGTTGTACTGACAGGAGCCGCACTCGGTACGGTCGAAGATGGCCGCATCCAGGCTCTGCAGTGAGACCTCGGCCATGGCCTTGAGCTCTTCCACAGTGACCTTGCGGTCTGCCTTGAGCAGCGCTGCGATCACCCGCTCCTGCACCTCCTTGCGAAGGGCGGCCAGGATCTCGACGTGGCCCACCAGGATCTTGTCATCCAGGTAGGCGTCGCGCACCTCTTGCGTTGCGTTCATCACCGCGAGGCGGCGATCGAGCTTGTTGCGGCTCCAGCCCAGGCGGCGTGCGGCCTCCTCGCGGTCACCCTTGCACAGCCCGAGCATGCGCGATGCGCCTTCGGCGTCTTCGATGACCGAGGGGTCCTCGCGCTCGTTGTTCTCCGCCAGCATGGCCGCCGTCGCCTCGGCGTCGGTCATGACCTTCACTTCGGCCTTGATCGTCGCTTCGGGGCCGAACTCGGCCACCACCGCCTTGAAGCGGCGCCCGCCCGCGATCAGCTGGAAGCTGTCTTCAGCGAGTTGGCGAACCACCACGGGCTGGATCAGCCCTTGCGATTTGATGCTTTCGCGCAGACTGGCCATCTTCTCCGGGTTGTACCGGCGACGATAGTTGAAGCCCTCTTTCACCTGCGAAACAGGGATGTGACGGCTCTGCGAAGCGGGGGAATTGGTAACTTCCATGGAATCTCCAGAAAAAAGGGATTCCACGGCCCGCTAAGGGACTCGAAGAATCCCAGAGAGGGTTGGTTTGTGGCGCACGCGAAGTGCGCAGTCCTCACGAAAAGCGAGGGGTTGGGGTCATTCTATTGGCCTGAGTCAGCCGACGCTATCGACCTGGCTCTGCGCGTGATGGTCGCGCGCCTTAGTTTGCGCTTTGCGCTGGCTGCGGGCGGTTTTCTGCCCTGACGTAGGCCCGTCCGAAGAGCCGGGCCATGCCCATGGAGTGCCGGCTCTGAATGGCCGAGGCGTCTTCCCCGCCGGCGACAGTGTCGGCCACCGCCACATAGACCTCGACCGCCGCCCTGGCCTCGCTCAGCAGGCTCAGCCAGGGCTGGTACTCCTCATGCCCGAACAGCACCGCAGCGCGCGCGTTCGCGCGCAGCGCCAGCACATTGCCGTTCGCCGCGTGCTCCATGATGCTTTGCACGGCGTCTGCTGGGTTCAATCGCGCCCACGGTGCGATCTGCCGCGCTTTGGCGCGCGCAGTCCTGCCATCGGGGTAGAAGACCACGAGCGCGTTCTCCTGCAGCCCTTGCATGCCTTGCGGCCCTTGCAGGCGCATCCCGATAGCGTGGGTCTGCCCGCTGGCGCGAGCCGCCTCGAGCAGCGTTCCCTCGAGTTGGGGGTAGAGCGCTGGGCTGTACGTGCCCACGGCTGCAGCCGGCCAGACGACGGTGTCCGGGCCACCCTGTGCGCTCAGATCCCGCGCCAGCTGCCCCATGCTCGCCATGCGGCGGCGTATGGCCTCATCAGTCGTCTGCTCGCCCCACTCGGTTGTCACCCCCACCACGCCGACCGCATCACCGGTCAGGGGCTCTTTGCGGGCGATGCCGATCGCACCCAGCGCCAGGATCGGCACCAGGAGGGAGACCAGAAGGTGCCGCGGCGCAGGCCGCTCACGCGCGATGAAGAACACGATGCTGGCCGGCGCGGCCACCGACAGCACCACCCCAAGCCACCCCGAGCCGGGAAGGATGCTGCCCCAGGCGATCACCGGGTGCATCGGCAACACGAAGGCTGCGGGCGGCAGCAACGCCACCCCCCAGGCAAGCACGACTGCCAGGGCCTTGCGCCAGGGTTTGGGGGATTTGCTCCATCCCAACGACCACACTGCGCCGGCAATGACTCCATACAGGACGATGGTGGCCACCCCGAAGGCCGCGTCTTCTCGCAGCCACTCGACGACAAACGAGGGCGGCTGGCGCATGATGGCCAACGAATACCCGGCGCCGAGCGCGAATGCCTGTGCTCGGGTGCGGCACATAGCAACCAGCAGCGGCAGGAGCGCGGCGAGAGCCGGTGCCCTGCCCTGCCCCCACGCCGTCGTGCTCAGTGCAGCCCCAATGAGCGCCGTCGCCACCAACGCTACCGCAGGCATTTGCCAGCCGCTACCCGCGTCTTCACCCCGGGTGCGGAATAGCCGCCTGGTGACCCCGTCCGGGACCGGTCCACTAGGGTCAGGATATGTGCTGCCCACTTCGCCTTGTTCTCGCGCCTCGATCTACCGCAGACCTGCCGTTACTGGACCTTGATGGGATTCATGTGGGACTTGATGCCTTCGGGCCAACCCATCTTCCCCTGCCACTCCGGTTCCTTGCCCTTGTGCGCGCCCAGAAGCCACAGCTCGTCCGTCATTCGAAAACCGGCGACCTTGTAGTCCTGGCCGTTGATCCACGGCCCTTTGGCGCCCTTGAACTCGACGTCAATGGTGTAGCTGCACTGCGCGTAGCTCGCAATGACGTCATCCGCGTTCGCGCCAAAGACCTTGTAGCCCGCCTTTGTACGTTCGATCGCCTCTTTAGGAGCCTTGGTGCAGCTGAGATTCGTGATCGTGAGCGAAGTGACCGTGTGCGCCGGCTGTTTGCCGACCTTCTCACGCCATGCCTTCACTTGCTCCACTGTCGGCGAAGGGCTGCTGCCAGGCAGCTCGCAGCCGACAAGCAAGGCGCTAGCGATGAGTGCGACACCGGCGAACGCGCGGGACGTGTTGGTCTTGTTGAGGTCTTTCATATCGTCTTTCGTTGTGTGGATGGCGCGGCATGCATTGCGCCTGTCCGTTTCAGGATCTCAAGAATGCTCGCACTGTCAAGGTCCTCTCGGTTCTTTTTCAGCGCCGTCAGCACGATCGCCGACCACTCGTACACGTCAGCCGGCTCCACCGGTATCGCAATGACTCGTGCGCCCTTTCGCAGCTTCACAAACAACCGGGCGCCTTGTTGCCGCAGCTCCAGGCGCTTGTCCTGCTCAGGCCCGTGGTTGGTCAGGTCCAGTGCTTCTCCGGCGTAGCCCATCAGCATCGAGCCCAGCAGTGGCAACTCCCGTCGCGTCAGCTGAAACCCAATCTTGTTGGCCCAGTCAAAGGTGCGCCCTCCTTTTGCCTCGGCAAACTCAAGCTGCACCGTGAACTGCCCGGCATCGGGCTGGTCCTCTCTGCGCAGCACGAGCTCGATCTTTAACGCTGCCTTCTGCCCGTAGACATGCACGCCGGCGCCGTACCACCATGGCGGCGCTGCTCGCTCCTTGGACTGGGCCGGTTGGGAGCGCTTGGCTTCCTGGTCCTGCTTGGAGGACGCAGCGTGCGACACCAGTGCCGACTCTGATATCTGCGGCGCCTCTTTCGTTGCCGGCATCTCGCGCGGAACAGGCGTTGCTGCCCCTATGCGCGCGAGCAGCGCTTCGAGTTCTCCTGCGCTCTCGACTCCGTTGACGATGCGGTCCAGCTGCGCGCGCAAGCGCACGCGCTCGGACACATCCAAGCCCTGCACGTAAGCTGCACATGCCGCCTCCAGCGGGGGCTTTATCCCCCGGTCTGCGAACACCTGCCTCATCCACTTGGGGGCGATCCCGGACACGGCTCCTCACCCAAACATTCAGGTGCGCTTGACCGTCTTGATACGGCCATCAACCTGCGAGCCTTCGTAGGTCTTGAAGGCCCCGGCCGTGATGTTTGCCTTGGCATTGACCGTCTCCGTCAGGAAGACCGCGCCAAACGCATCGAGCTCGCTCGGCTCCCCACTGGCCTGCGCCTCGATGGTGCCGAACAGATAGGCGTCGCCGTCGCACGCGAGCATGCCGCGCGCAACTCCTCCTGGCATCAGCACCAGGGGGCCGCCCTTGACCGAGAGCGTGCCGCTGAATACGCCTTCGATGATTACGCCGCCTTCGCACTCCAGCGAACCCTCGTACTTGGACCCCGCAGCGATACGATTGACGATCTTCATCGCGACCGGATCGATCACGATGCTTTCGTTGTTGGTCGGGTTACTCAAGCGTGTACTCCTTTGCGCCGGCGAGGACCTTGCCCTGCTTGACGTCGATGCTCTTGATCGTGTCGCCGCTGGGCAGCTTGTCGCCAATCTTGAATTGTTTGGGCAGGCGGGTGGCCGGGTCCGTGAACACAGCGAACTTGCCGTCCGGGGTGATCGCGAGCAGTCCCCTGCCTGGGTTGGCTTGTTGTGCAGGCGCGGGCTTCGCATCTGCCGCTGACGCTTGCGCCGCCTTGTCCACTGCTGGTGCACTGGGCTGCGGGACGGCGGGCCTGCGCATCTTCTCGTCAGTCACATCCAGGATCACGGCGGGTGGCTTCGGCTCGTTGGACGCCTTGGCTAGTTCCTTGGGAGCTTGGGGGGGCTCGCTCGCCGGTGCTTTCGCGGGTAGCGCCACCGGCGCGGTCTTCTTGTTCGACGGCAGCGCTGATGGCTCTGCCTTGGGGAGCCCAATCGGCAGCGCTGCAGCCTGGGCGGGCTGGGCCGTCGCTACCGGCTCCGCGGGCGCTACGGGCGCGCCAATCGGCAGGGCAGCGCCCTCTCCCTGGGGCATCGGCCCTTCGTGCGTCTGGATGACCTGCAACTTCTCTTGCGCGCCGGCCTGGAAAGGCTCGTCCAGCGTGCGCACGCTCTCGCCCTGCTTGACCACAGGCAACGCAACGGGCTCCTGCTGCACGGCCGGCGGCAGAGTAGCCTGCGAGGGGGGCTCCTGACGCAGCACCAGTCCAATGGCGAATCCTGCCAGCGCAAGCACCGACGCCGCGCCCGCAAGGGCCGCAAAGCGGGTCGTTGCCGGCTGGGTGCCACGTGCCGTCAGCACCAGCAGTCTGGAGCGCTTCTTCGGAGCGATGCGACTCAGCAGCGTTGTTGCGCCTTGCCACTTGCCATCGCGCCATTGCAACGTCTTGGTGAGGTCAGAGCCGCGCGGCCCCTGCCCCACCGCCTTGCCCAAGTTCAACGTGAACGCCTCGCCCACGACGAGACGGGTGATGTCGGCTTGACTCATGGTTCGATGGCTTCCGGTTCACTGGTTCTTGCTCGGCTCGCGCTGGCCTGACGCACCGCTTCCGCAATCACGCTGCCCGCAGATTCCTTCGCGGCCTCGCCCGAGGTTGTCGCGGTTTCGATGCGCCGCTGCGTTACGCGCCGCGTTGCGCGCGCGGGCTCGTAGAAATCACTGACGAGCTGGAAATCGTCGCTGAGCGTTTCCATCGGGTCTTGCCCTTGCGCCGCTGCCGCGAAGATCTCATCAAACTCGTCGATCAGGCCCTGCGCGCTGGCTTCCTCGCGTGCCTTCTTGGCCATTGCCATGGCTTCGGCATCACTCTCGGCGTTGATGGCCAATCGCAGAAGATCGAACGGCTGATAGCTGCTGGCCACATTGCTCGCTTTCCACATCTGCAGCTTCAGCGGGACGTGTCGCAGGCCGGCAAAGCGACGCTCGATCATGCGCAGTTGCGCGGTGAGCGTGCGATAGTTGTTGATCGAGGAGGACCGGACTTCGAAGACGCTGAGCAGATCGTCCTGGCCGTCGATTTGCACGGTCATCTTCACTTGCCGCCTGCAGGCGTTGCCCGCCGCCTGGGCGAACGCGCAGCGGTCAGGCCCGGGACAAGCCACTTGGGTGATCGTCTGCGTGGCATCGCCCGCCGCGCCCAGGCGGCTTGCGTTTTTGCCATCGCCCGAGCACAGCGGCGCGCCGGTGTCAGTGTCGTAGGCCCGATAGCGCGCAGTGATGGCGTTGTCGGTCTTGTTGAAGAACATCTTCACCGGCACTTCCACGATGGCGTTGGCCTCCCTGTTCGCCTCGCGCTCCATCAGGCGTTCCTGGATCGGGTGCTTGGCAAGCGCCGGCACCACCTCGCCCTGCTCGCTTCTTTCGTGGTGGCGCGCACAGACAACCATCCCCGGTCGGGTCTGGATCGAGCCTGGCTCCTCGCCGGCTTCGCAGTCGACCTTGATGATGCCCTGGGCGAAAGGGGTGATGAAGATGGTGTTGAGGTTCATGTGAGTGGGCCTTCGGCGATTCCTGAATCGGTTCGATCCATGAAAGCATGAAAGCCGGCTCTGTCAAGGGTGCCCGCCTTGCTACCGAGGTGCCGTCTGGCCGTCTCGCGGCACATCCATTACCGGTGCCAGCGAAGTCAGCACCTGCAACACATCGTTCAAGCCACGAAGGCCGATCTGGTGCTTGCGCACGGTGAACTGGGTCAGTGGCACCTGCTCGCTGTCCAAGCGCAGGGCAATCTTGATGACATCGGCAGAATTCGCAATGGGTGTAGCGCTCCAGCCAAGAATCTTGTTCGTCTGGTCGAGTTCTGTAAGCCAAAGGCATACGCCGTCGACCATCGCGAACTGAACCCTGTCTGGCGTGAGTACCGTTGGCGCCGCCGCGTGCTGCTCGTGGTGCAGCGCGAAGCCCACCACATCGCGAAGGCGCTTGTCGGCCATGGTGTTCGGCGCAGGCAGCGCTGGCCAGCCGAGCTGGCTCGTCAACACCATGCACATGAAGCCCAGGCGTGGGGCCTCAGGGGGGTAGTCGATGACCTCGGTAATCGTGGTGAGCTTGGCCTGGTCGTTGCCCGGCAACGTGCGGTGCAGGTGGCTGCGCAGGACGGCTGGGCGCCACGTGCCCACCCAGTCGAAAGGCCGGATGCCGTTGAAGACGGTCTTGGTCATCTTCTTTGGAAGCCAGTTGTCCAGCGCTTCGCCGATGGCAAAGCTTGCCGCCTTCCAGTTGCGCTCATTGGCGATGACATCGCCCCCTGCTGGCTCGATGACGGGCAGCAGGAACATCTCAGCGAAGCGCGCGCGGCCGTCGACCCGATACGCCAGGCGTGAGACAAGCGTGGCCATGGCCTCCTGCGCTTCCTCCTGGTCATCCTGGCGCGCAACGACATGCCACATGCCTGCGTCGTCGTTACGGCGGATGGCCTCATCAAGCTCCACTTGCCAGTTGGCCTGGACAAGAACCGGGTGTGTGTGCATTCCTGTTGTCTGTGCGTTGTTGGGTGCGTTCATTTCGGGATTCCCTCGCATTTAAGGTAGCACGGACAAGGTCGTGTTCAAGCCCGACCTTTGCGGCCGGATCGCCCTGTTGCACCGTGGCGCACTTGTCCCTCGCGCGCGTTGCGCGCAGGTAACTGCGGGGCGTCTTGGGTCAGCTGCAGAAACTACTTCTGGCATGTCCGATTCTTCGCGCACCGTCGGGAGCAACGGCAGGCGGTTGCCTTCAGGGTGCAACACGCTGCGCTCGTAGCATCCCGTGGCACCACTCGGGCCGATCAAGCCGCGGCGATACTTCTTCGGTCGCCTGACCAACATTGGCCAAGGTCGCGCTCATGAAGAACACCGCGGCGGCCAGGTTGCGCAGCGTGTTGACGCTACCCGTGATCCACTGCCAACGGTTCGGCTTGGGCTTCTTCGCCATCTCACACCTTCCTCTCTCTCCAGGTCGCCGTTCGGCGATCTTCCGAACAGTCTGCGCGCAGGGATTGCGGCTCAGATAGGGCGGCCACCTATGTTGCTCTAGCGCCTTCTGTCGCCTGTCGTTTCTCGTGCCATCTGAAGGGTAGAGACACAGTAGCGCGCCCAGGTCACCGATCAAGTGGAATGGCAGATCCCATATCGTTGGCCCTGCTATGCGCAGTGATTTGACATTTGGCGCGCTCGTGTTCTCATGGTTCTCAGACCCCTTGAGATCACCACATGGACACCTTCACCGACTTCAGCACTGCGCTCGACCTCGTTGCCGATGCCACCGAGGAGGCTCGGCCCTTGCCTGGCTTTGCGCAAGACAGCCTGCTGTACAAGGATCTGCCGGCGCACCTCTACCACGCAGACAGGGATGCGCTGAGTTGCTCGCTGCTCAAGCCGCTCCTCGTCTCCCCCGCACACTTCCAGACCGCGCTGACCGCCACACACAGCGACAGTGACGCAAAGGATTTCGGCACCTTGCTGCACCTGTTGCTACTGCAGCCCCATCTCGCAGGCCAGGAAGTAGCGGTCTATCCCGAGATCGTGCACCCCTTGAGCAAGGCCTATCGCGAGTTCGTGGAAACCAACGCGCTCAAGCTGGTGGTGGACGAGCCTACGTTCTCGGCGGCGCGGCTGCTGGCCGACAAGGTGCGTGAGACGCGCTACAAGGGACGCCCACTGGGCCACTTCATCGATGAGTCGATGACCGAGGTGAGCATCTATTTCACCGAGCCCACCACCGGCCTACGGCTGCGCGTGCGCCATGACATCTACCACCCCGATCTTGCGTTCGACCTGAAGTCCACGCGCCACCCGAGCGTGCACATGTTCAGTCGGGATGCCGTCAAGTTCGACTACGACCTGCAGGCGTTTATGTATTCCCTGGGCCGCTCTCTGTACGAGGGAACGAGCGACACCAAGCCGTTCGTGTTCATTGCCGCCGAAAGCAATGAGCCGTTCTCGGTGCACACCCTCTCGGCCAGCAGCTCGTTTCTCACCAACGGGGCGAAGAAGTTTCAGGAATGCCTCTCGGTCTACAAGGCTTGTGCCACCACTGGGCACTGGCCCGATCTCAGCAGCGACGGTGAGATCGAGATCGAGCATTGGCAGCAGTTCACGCCCACACGGGCCTGGGCGGCGGGCCAGTCGGCAATCTAAGACGCGCGGTACGCCTCAGTTCGCCAGGAGTTTGGCCTTTGCAGCCGTGTACTCTTCGGGAGACAGCAGTCCGGTTGCGCGATGATCGTTGCCACAAGGTGGCCACGCGCGGCAAAGCGCGACGCTTCGCTACTTCTTGCCAACCAAGGCCAACGCTGCCTTGTTTGCCTTCACTAGGTGCACCTGGTCATTGATGATCTGGTACGAGGAAAGGAAGCCAACCTCAATCAGGCGCTCCAAGGCAGTGCGCAGGTTGCGCCTGAACGTACTCAGCTGAGCATCCGAGCGGCACAGCTCGTGTAGCTTCTGCACAGACAGTGGCCAGGGTTCTCGGTGCGTGGCGTAGAACGCGTGAAGCCACATTGCGATCGTCGCTCGCGTGCCGATCCTTTTGCGCGTCTCCCACTCCAGCATGGTTGTTGTGTCGTTCATGAACAGCACCGACACCTTCGGCTCGAATCGAACCATCCAGCGGGTGTTTCCGTGCTCGTCCGCATCGGCCCAGGCGTATTCCCGAATCAGGGAGCCTGAGTACCCTTCGGCTTTGTCCTTGGTAGCGATCTTGATGCCCGTCACCTTCAATCGCTCAATCGACTCCTGGGCGCGCTCGTAACTCTCGCTGTGCATGCGCCAGCCCAGGTCGCGAATCAGTTGGTAGCCGGTGAAGCGGACCTTGTCGGACAGCGGCGACTGGCGAGCGAGATTGATGAGGCTCATCCACACGCTCAGGTCATCTTGCTGGAGATCCTGTCCGGTGTAGGTGATCTCGTAGTTGCTGAGGCTGCTGATGTGCATGTTGGGGAGGAACTCGCGTTTTGCCGATGTCCCCACACCAAACAATCCACCGCGAATGAGCGGGTTGGGTACCCCCCGGTTGTCATCGTCCCAGAATGGGAAAGAGTCCTGCAGGATCCGCGCCTCGTAGTCCAGGGCCTTGCGCGCCACCACCTCTGCACTGCGGGCTTTCACCTCGGCCAGCGCCTGGTCGTAGCTCTTGCTACGTCGAACACGTGGAGAATGCTTGTCTCCTTTGGGGCTCGGGTCTGAGCTTGCGACTTGCTTTGCGGCGGCGGCAAGCGATGACGGTAGCGCAGCCAGCAAGTCCTGCATCTTGCCGACGTCGATTGTTGTGCTGCGTTGTGGTCTGGCTGGCATGTGCGTCCCGTGTCGCTGGCGATTAGACCGTGCCGGCGAAGAGCCGGTCAACGGCAGGTACTAGCGCAGCAGCACGGTTTGCTGGCTTTGGTCTTCTTCAAAACTTCAAAAGGGCAGCTGGTGAGCACAGGTGTTCGAGGTCTCGCGCCCGCCCCGATTAGAAACGACTTGAAAACCAATTAAAGAGAAGACTATGGTTGGCGCAAACCCAGTGCTCATGCGGGTTGCAGCGGGTTTCGCGTGCTGTTGCGCTATTAGCGCGGTGGCACTGCGCTAATAGCGCTGTGGCGCTCCGCTACTAGCGCAGTGGCACACCGCTATGCCTTTGCAGCAGTTGTCCACAGGCCCACGAGCGCGAGTATGCTGCTGCGCTATTAGCGCTACAGCACGGCCCCTTACTCCCTTCGCTGGCTTGGCTCAACTACTAGCGCTGCAGCACGATCGCAGCCTGGCATACAAGTGTCTTCGCGGCCTGCGGCGGGAGGTACTAGCGCTGCTGCACGCGGCGCGCCCAGCGCGATCGGCGCGCTCCTGGTCCCAGTACTAGCGCTGCAGCACGGTTTTCGCCGTCCCATTCCGTTTGTTGGCACCGCGCTACTAGCGCTGCAGCACGCCCCCGGCCTCCGGCCCCACTGCCTCGGGCCCGTGAACCGCCGCAAACCCAGCACCATGACTTGGCCCTGAGGTACTAGCGCTGCAGCACGCCAATCTCAGCCCGACTGGCCGATGCTCGACCCGGAACTCATCTTCTATGTAAGCGGTTACTTTCGCCTTTTCTGACTGCTGTCGCGCCTGTTTTCGATATCGCATTCGCCCATGTGCTGCTTCGCTAATAGGGAGGAGCGTTGGCGCAGGCGGCCACGGTGTACGTTTGACGTGTGCGCGGCGAGCGCTCGACAAACCCGGGGGGTTGCCCCTTGGGTTGGGCCGTGCGGTGCAGCCCGCCTGGCTCAGTGCTGAGGCGTTGGGTTTACTGCCTGCTCTGACAGGCTGAGCGCGCGCTCGCGCACCCAGCGCGAGCGATTGGCCACGTCTTCGGGCGCCGCGCGCGCGATGTCCTTGATGGTCTGTACGGTTTGCTTGCGGCTACCGGTGACGCCATCGAGCTTGTCCAGGAGGTCCTGGGGAAGCGAAACGGAGGTGGCGTGCCCATTGCACTCGACGTAGATCCGCTTCGCATGGGCACGGGACCTGCGCGGTGCGGCTCCTGATCCATCAAGTGCGAGTTGCACAGCCTGAGTGACGAGGGCAAGCAGATCGGGCGCCTGCGGTTTCTGTGCTTGGTGCCCGAGGATTGCCGCCACCTCCTCGCGGAACTCGGCCGCAAAAGCCCCGATGGCTGCGCTGGACGCACCGCTTCCAACCAGCCCCTTGAGAGCGGCCCCAACGATTGCGTTCAGTTCTTCCTCGCTCTTGTCCATCCCGTCAGGACGCATCGAATGCGTCAGATTCCCATACTACCAAATACGGTCAACTGTATTGGCCCCGGGTACCGGCGTGTGATTGGTCAATCTCCATACGTGTCAGTAACTCTAAAAAGTATGCAAAGGCGCCATGTCTGCAATGGCGCCAGGGGGGCCTGTCCCTGGTCTTGCGGCTCTCTTGATGTGGTCAGAGACGACAAACAAGGCGGGAGCATCCCTGCAGCGGGGGGGCGAGCGGTGCGCACGGCCTCTCAGATGTCTCTATTGTTTCAAGAACATCCCATCTGTTCCCGCCCTAAATCGCCTTTGAAATCAACCACTTAACCCTTTATTGCTGGCGGTTGTGCATACTATGTGTGGCGCTACTGCGGCGACGTCGACGGAATTGCGTACCTCATCAGGCACAGTTGAATACCGGCCATGGCTGTCGGGTGGGCCTTCGATGGCGGTTCTGCATACTTGGCGAGGGCGCCAGACTGTGATGGCACCGTTTTGGCTTCTGCTGCCATCGGTTACCATTTTGATGTGCCTACCCCCGACCAAGACGCCATCGATCCAGAGGATGAACCAGGCATTGGGTCCGCGGCGCTGCCAACTCAGGAGATTGCCGGCTTTGACACCCGGCAGCGCCATACCGGCCAGCAGTCGCTGTTCCCGACCTCGGATCTGATCATCCCCGAGACCTTGCGCACCATGCGCAAGGCGGTAGCAGCGATCCACGCGACGCCCATCAAGGCCGAGCACGCACAGAGCCTGAACAGTCGGCGCCTCTTCGACGCTTGCATCCTTCTCGCGCAGATCGAC
>CALMPB010000412.1 GCA_937871985.1 uncultured Burkholderiaceae bacterium | reverse complement strand
GGGCTCGGATGGATGGTCTCAAAAGGCGCTTGAACGAGTCGGTTCAGCTCAAGCTCTCGTTCATGCTGTCGCTGTCCATCCTCGTGGTGGCCATGGTGGCGGGCATCTTCTCATTTGCCTCGGCCTTGGACGAGGCCCATGAATTGCAGGACGATCTGTTGCGGCAGATCGCCCAGCTCGTGGATCGGCAACATCTGTCGCTGGCTCCCCAGCCCGCCGCGATGCCGCAAAACGAGAGCACGGAAGACGCACGCGTGACGGTCCAGCGGCTGGGCGCGCCTTCTGGCACACCGGCGACGCAAGGCGAGCAGGAACTCCCGATCCCGGCCACCCTGGCCGATGGCCTGCATACCGTCGAGTTGGGAGGGGAGTCCTTCCGCGTCATGATCAGGACCGGCGCTTCCGGCGAACGCTTCGCGGTTTCCCAGGAAGCCGACTTCCGCAACGAGATCGCGCGCGATGGCGCGCTGCGCACCGTGATGCCCTTCCTGATCCTGGTGCCCGTGCTGCTTCTGATCGTCGGCGACCTGATCCGAAAAATGTTCCGTCCCATTGCCGCCCTGTCCAGAGAAGTGGATCTACGGGAAGAACAAGCGCTGCATCCGGTACAAGACCACCATTTGCCTGTCGAGGTGCGCCCCTTCGCCGTGGCGATCAATCGCTTGCTGGAACGTGTCGCTCAGGCGATGGCGTCACAGCGCCGTTTCCTCGCCGATGCGGCGCACGAACTGCGCTCTCCGTTGACAGCGCTTTCCTTGCAGGCCGAGCGACTGGCGGGGGCAGACATGTCCGACGTGGCGCGCGAACGGCTGGCGGTACTGAGGCAGGGGATAGAACGGGGCCGTAGCCTGGTCGACCAATTGCTTGCACTGGCCAAGGCGCAGGCGCCGACGACGCCTCCACCGGTGCCAGTGTCCGCACAGCATGTATTCCGACGCGTGCTGGAAGACCTCATGCCGCTAGCCGAAGCCAAGCATATCGACATCGGCGTGGAGGGCGCCCAGGACGTCGAAATATGGGCCAGCGAGCTGGATCTCTTCCTCATGGTCAGGAACCTGGTCGATAACGCGATCCGCTATACCCCGGAGCAAGGGCGCGTCGATCTCTCGATAAAGGCATCCGGCGGTTTTGCCGAGTTGCGGATCGCGGATAACGGCCCCGGCATTTCGCTGGCCAACCGGGCGCGGGTATTCGATGCCTTTTACCGCGCGCTCGGCAATCCTCACCAGGGGTCGGGCCTGGGGCTGTCCATCGTTCAAACGATCGCGAACCGCATAGGCGCGCAAATTCGCCTCGACTTCTCCGATCGGCAGAAACA
Source organism: uncultured Burkholderiaceae bacterium (assembly GCA_937871985.1). Next base: position 41,921 of record CALMPB010000412.1, on the reverse strand, counting down.
ATGCGGCCTGTGCGTCGCGATCGTCATTCCGTTGACGACCATAAACAATGAGCGCACTCCATGCGAGCCACAATGATCCCGCGCGAGCGCCCGGCCCGCTGGCCGCCCCGGGCTCGCAGGCCTTGAAGGTCGAGTCGGGCGTGTAGCGTTGCGCGCAGGCCTGCTGCGTGCCTCGCTGGAACACGATAGGGCCATCGGCGGCATCGGCCACCGGGGCGCACAGGACCGCCGCCTGAGCGTACGAGCGTTCGTTTCCATCGCGCTTGAGCCGGCCCTTGCCGTGCATGATCAACACCTGCGGCAAAGAGTCGCAGCCAAGACACGTTTGTTTTTGGCGGCATGGGCCAGACATGCTTTATATTTATGTATGGCTTTTTTCCTAATTTCATTGACAAATATCCATACAAATTAAATACACGTATGGATATTTGCGTTGGGATCTGAAGCGCCGCACTTTGAGGAAATGATGAATTTTTGGGTCCCTGTCATCTTCGGTACGTTCAAGCTCCTCGTGTTGGGCACGGGCATGTTTCTCGCCATCAAGTCCCATTACGACGGCGAAAAAAAGGAGAAAAAAGAGAAAGCGGAGAAAAAGGAGATGAAAGCGCCATAGCGGCGAGTTCGCCGGCCCTCAGGCCGAACCGCAACAACTCGCCACGATGGAGTGCGGCCACGGCGCACTCTGGGCGCCAGGCCATGCGAGACAACGCTTCCAGCCGTCGGGTATTGAATGCATACGCCTTCGCCGACGCATGCCTCAGCCGTCATTCAAAAGAACATATGATTGCACCAATGTAATCAAAGATAGGGGCATCCATGCCGCGTCCCGACCTCAATCTGCTGCTGGCGCTGGACGCGCTGCTGGATGAAGGCAGCGTCATCGGCGCCGCGCGCCGCATGCACCTGAGCGCCCCGGCGATGAGCCGCACTTTGAGCCGCATCCGCGAAGCGCTGGGCGACCCGGTGTTCGTCCAGATCGGCCGCAAACTCATGCCCACCCCCAAGGCGCTGGCACTGCGCGAACAAGTGCGGGCGGCGGTCGAACAGGCCTCGCAGGTGTTTACCGCCGGCGTCGACATTGACCTGAAGTCGCTGGATCGGCGTTTCAACGTCCGCGCCACCGACGAGTTCGTGAGCATCCACCTGGGCCACCTGCTGGACGCGATGGCGCGCGAGATGCCGCGCGCGATGCTGCGCTTTTCGCCGGAGGAAGACGACGTGGACGACGATGCGCTGCGCAGCGGCCGCATCGACCTGTTCATCAGCGCCTCGCGCAAGCTCGGACCGGAGATTCGCGTGCAGTCCCTGTTCACCACGACGTTCGTGGGCGCCGCTAGAGCCAATCACCCGATATTCGACGACGAGATCACGCCCGAACGCCTTACGCGCTGGGAACACATCAACGTCTCGCGGCGCGGCAAGGCCGCCGGGCCGCTCGACGCCGCGCTGGAAGCGCAGGGGCTGCGTCGGCATGTCGCCCTGGTGGTGCCCAATCCGTACACGGCGCTGTTCGCGCTTCAGGATTCCGACCTGCTGCTGCCCTTGCCGCGGCATCTGGCCAGCAGCGCGCTGGCCGCGGGCCTGCGCGTCCGCCTGTTCGACCTGCCGACGCCGCTCGAAACGGTGCTGCTGACACAGGCCTGGCACCCGCGCCTGGATAGCGATCCGGCCCACCAATGGCTGCGGCAGACGATTCATACGCTTTGCACCGAGAGCCGGGCGCAAGCGGCCAAGCGCGCCAAACCATAACGGCACGCGTGGGCCAACACATGCGTTTCACGCAATCATAAGGTTGCGATAAATTCACTTTTCGGAATGATTGCACCTGCCTACAGTGATTCGTATTGATCACTGCAGAAGGGTATCCCGTGCGTTGTGTAAAGCTGCGTGACGCGGCTTCAGGCGTTTCTCCACGCCCGTCCCGGCTTCGGGATGGGTTGGCGCGAGGGCTGCCCTATCTCGATCTGACCACGCCTCGCGCCGCCTATGTGATGCGTTCAATCCTGGCCGCCTGCCTTGCCTTGACGTCGGCCTATCTGCTGGAACTGCACGCGCCCTACGCGGCGGCATCCAGCGTGCTGCTGGTCATCAACCCCATCCAGGGCGGCGTGATCGGCAAGGGGGTGTGGCGGGTACTGGGCACGCTGGTCGGCATGCTGGCGGCCTTCGTCCTGATGAGCGCCTTCGGCCAAATGCCCTGGCCTTTCCTGCTCGGCTTCGGCGCCTGGCTAGGGGTATGCGTGGCTGGCATGACCCTGCTGCGGCATTTCCGGGCCTATGGCGCCTCGCTGGCGGGCTATACCGTGGGCCTGGCGGCCTTCGGCGCCATGCAACATCCTGAACGCACCTTCGATCAGGTGATGGGGCGCGGCTCGTCCGTGCTGCTCGGCGTGGTCTGCCTGGCCGTGGTGTCCGCGCTGTTCAGCAACCGCAGCGTGCACAGCCGCCTGGCTATGTTGCTCGACCGTCTGGCCGCCGCGACCGCCGACGTGTTATCGACCCACCATCAGGCCCTGCAAAGCAGCGTGGCGCCGGATACCAAGCCCCTGGATGTCCGACGTCGCTCTCTCATCGCCGAGGTCTATGGCATGGACGATCTGCTGGCGCTGGGCAAGGCCGAGTCTGCCGATCTGGCCCATCGGGCGGGCACGCTGCGGCACGCGATGGCGTCGCTGTTTTCCGCCCTGGTGGGCGGCGTGCCGCCCCTGCGCGAACACAGCCCCAGCCTCGCGGCGCTGGACGCGTTGCAGCCGGACTGGGAGCGGGCATGGCGGCAGGCGGGACAGGCTCTGGCGCAGGAACCCGGCCCGTCCGCAAGAGCGCAGGCCAGACGACGACTGAGCGCGCTGCGCGCCAGATTGGTGGCCGCCCTTGCCGCGACGTCGCTGGATGATCCCGCCGAGCAGGCCGCGATGATGATCGCGGGCGATCGCCTGATCGAGCAACTCGACGATTACCTGCAGGCCATCGACAGCATCGAGCGCTTCCACCAACCCAGGCCAACGCCGGCGCGCGTGCGCGTGCCGTTCCACCGCGATACCGTGGCGGCCATCCAGAACGGCGTGCGCGCCATGTTGACGGTGGTGATGGGAGGTGCCTTCTGGATCGCCACGGGATGGACGGAAGGCAACCTGATGTTGGCGGGGCTGGCGGCGGCATGCGCGCTGCTTTCCACTGCGCCTGATCCCGCGTTGGGCGCGGTCGAATTCATCAAGGGCACGGCGGCCGCCGTGGCGATGGCCTTCCTGTGCTCTTTCATCGTGCTCCCACACGTCTCGGGCCTGCCGCTGCTGCTAGTTACCCTGAGTCTGTTCTGGCTGCCTGGTGTATACGCCACCACGATGCCCCGCTACGCCCCGGGGGCCGTGGCCTATCTGGTGGCGTTCACGACACTGGCGGCGCCCAACAACCCCATGAGCTACGACTTTGCATCGTTTCTCAATAGCGCGGCGGCCTGGGTGCTGGCTACGTGTTTCACACTGCTGGGCTTCCGGATCGTGCTGCCGCGCAACCAGGCGCGAGACGCCACGCGCCTGCGCCAGCGCATCCGCGATGAGGCGCTGGGAACCTTGCGCGGCCAGCCCGCCGATGCGCGCGCATGGCAATGGCGCCAGCAACACCGCATCGCGCAACTTGGCGCGTTGCTCAGGGCACAACCGCAGGAGATGGATCGCGCCATCGCGCAGGCCCTGGCCAGCCAGCATCTGGGCCGGGAAGTGCTGCGTTTGCGACGCTGGGTGCGCCAGGCGCCTCAGGACGCCGAATGGCCACGCGTGGTGGCCAGCGCGTTGCGCCATATGCGCCAGCGGGCCGATGACCCCGCTCGGGCCGCGCGTCTGGCCCGCCGCGCGGCGCAGACCTTGACGCGCCTGCCCCCGCGCTCGAGCGCCACCACGCAAGACGAGCAGCGATCGACGGTTGTTCTGCAGGACGTCGCCGCGCTGCTGGAGCGCCATGCGGTCGAGGTTTCCCCGCCCTTTGGAGGCCATGTCCATGCTCAGTGAATTCCCGCTGGCCGGCGTCTACCTGCCTCCCTTCTTCGTCTATGCCTGCGTGGCCCTGCCAATCTACCTGGGCCTTCGTTTCATGCTGGCACGCAGCGGCGTGCTGCGCCGGGTGTGGCATCCGGGCCTGTTCGAGTTCGCCATTTCCCTTTGCCTCGTTTCCCTGTTGGTGCTTTATGTCTGAACGCTCATTCCCCGCAAAGACTCTGCTGCGGGCAGGATTGACGCTTGCCGTGGTCATCGCCGCCGGCCTTCTGGTCTCCGCGCTGTGGCGCGCCTACGTCGTCGCGCCCTGGACTCGCGATGGCAGGGTCAGCGCACAGATCGTGCGCATCGCCTCCGAGGTGTCCGGCACCGTCGCCGACGTTTCGGTGACGGACGATCAATACGTCAAGCAGGGCGAAGTGCTCTATCGCATCGACAACGCCAGCTTCACGTTGGCGTTGGCTCAGGCTGAAGCGCAATTGGCGGCGGCAGAAATCGCCCTGCGCCAGAAGACCGGGGAGGCGCGGCGACGCCGCGGCATGGAAAGCCTGGTGCCAGCCGAGGAGATCCAGCGCGCCAACCAGGCAGTGGCTATCGCCCAGGCCGAGCTGCGCAGTGCGCAGGTCGCCGTGGACAGAGCGAAGCTGGACCTGGCGCGCACCGTGCTGCGCGCGCCGACCGACGGCTACATCACGCGCCTGCGCCTGAACAAGGGCGACTACGCCGTCGCGGGCCAGCCGAACATCGCGTTGCTCGATGCCCGCAGCTTCTGGATCACCGGCTATTTCGAGGAGACCAAACTGCGCGCCATCCAGCCCGGCGCGGCGGCACGAATCCGCCTCATGGGGTTCGACCAGGTGCTGTCGGGCCGGGTGGCAAGCATCGGCCGGGGCATCACCGACACCAATCAGCAGGCCGATGCGCAGGGCCTGCCGAGCGTGGAACCCAGTTTCAGTTGGGTCCGGCTGGCGCAGCGCATCCCGGTACGCATCGAGTTCGAGCATGTGCCGCACGAAGTCGTACTGGCGGCCGGCATGACCGGCAGCATCGAGGTGGCGCCATCGGCAGGCGCCCCGGCGCCCCAGGGCCGGCTGATCTCGCTGCTGCATCGCTGGCTGTGAGGGCAGGGCCATGCAAACACCCCCGCCCTGCTCGCTGCCGCGCCTTCGGCAGGCGCTGCTGCAGACCTCGCTGCTGGCGGTCCTGACCGGCTGCACCCTGGCCGGCCCGGACTACCACGCGCCGACGCTGGACGTCCCCGCGCACTGGATCGAGGCCGAGGCCGCGATGCCCGGCGGCGATCACACTGGCCTGCGCGCCTGGTGGCGCGCCTTCCAGGACCCCCTGCTCGACCAGTTGGTCGACCGGACGCTGGCGCACAACCAGGACCTGGACATCGCCTTGGCGCGCCTGCGCCAGGCACGCGCCGAGCGCGCGCAGATCGCCACGGCCGCCCTGCCGGAGGTATCGGCCGGAGCGCGCGGGGATGCCGTGCGCAGCAGTCAGGCGCTCAGCTCACAGCCCGGCGGACGGGCGCGAAGCTGGCACCTGGGATTCGATGCCAGTTGGGAACTGGACCTGTTCGGCGGCACGCGCCGTGCGGTGGAGGCGGCCGACGCCGGCATCCAGGCGCTGGCCGCGGACCATCGCGCGCTGCAAGTGAGCCTGGTGGCCGAACTGGTATCCGATTACGCCGGGCTGCGTGCCGCGCAGCGTCGCCTGGCCATCGCGCGCGACAACATTCGCGCGCTGCTCGAAGCCGAGCGCTTGGCCGAACGAGCGCAAGGCGGCGGCCTGGGCACACAGGCCGACGTCACCCTGGCCCGCGCCGAACGCGTAGCGGCCCAGGCGCAACCCCCTCTGCTGGAAGCGGACATCGCCCGTTTCAGTCACGCCATCGGCGTACTGGCGGGCGGCTTTCCCGGAGACTGGCAAGCGGCCTTGGCCACGCCCGCGCCAGCCTTGTCCATGCCCGCCGACTTGCCGCTGTCACTGCCGTCGGACGTCATCCGCCAACGCCCCGACCTGCGAGCGGACGAACGACGCCTGGCCGCCGCCACGGCTCAAATCGGCGTGGCGCAGGCCGAACGCCTCCCGACGTTCCGCATTCCCCTGGGTATCGGCACCACGGCCAGCGTCATCCGCGATTTGTTCTCGGGCGCCAGCCTGGCGTGGTCGGCGGCGCTGCAGGGCAGCCAATCCCTCTACGATGCAGGACGCGCACAGGCGGGCGTGGCTGCGGCACAGGCCAACGCCGACGCGGCGCGGCGCGTCTACGAGCGGGACGTGCGCTCCGCGCTGCGCGACGTGGAGGACGCGTTGACAGCGTGGACCAGCGAACGCCAACGGCAAGCCGCGTTGCAGGATGCTGTGGTCGACAGCCGACACGCCCTGACGCAGGCGACACGGCTCTACGCGCGCGGGCTGAGCGCCTACCTGCCGGTGTTGACGGCGCAGCGCAACCTGAACCAGGCACGTGATGCCCTGGCGCTCAGTCAACTGGCGCAACTGCGCGGTGGGATTGCCTTGTACAAGGCGCTGGGCGCGGGATGGTCAGGCACGGGCTTGGATCGGGACGCCAAGCAACGCGACGCCGTGCAAGCAACCGGAAAGCAATGACATGAACCTGGCGTGCCGGCTCGTGCGCGAAGGCGCGGGCATCGTGGCTGCGCCCCTCGCGCACGGCGCTCGGCGTACTCAGCTCAAGCGCCGGGACGGAAACGACGTACGGGCTAGCTGCGCGATGCCATACAATTTTCGTATGATCGCCTTGAGAGAACAGCAAATTCCGGTATGACACTCCATGAATAACGATAAGCAGGACGCGCGCTCACCCACCGAACAGGACGTCCCTTCGACCCCGCTGCGACGGCAAGCGGAAGACGCGCTGCGCAAAACCATTCTTTCGGGCAGATTCCAGCCGGGCGAACGCCTCAAGGAACGGGAGTTGATGGAACTGCTCGACGTCAGTCGCACACTGGTTCGCGAAGCGCTACGCCAGGTCGAGGCCGAAGGCCTCATCGAGATCATCCCCAATCGCGGCCCGGTGGTCGCGGTGCTGACCTACGAAGAAGCGGAAGAGATCTACGAAGTGCGAGGCATCCTGGAAGCGCAGATCTGCACCGGCTTCGCGCTGCGCGCGCGCAGCGAGCACATGCAGACCTTGGCAACCACCTTCGACGCCCTTGCCGAGGCCGCGCGTCGTGGCGACGTCGAGCAGACGGTCGCCCTGAGCGATACGTTCTATGACACGATCGCCGCCGGGTGCGGCAATCGCCTGCTCGGCAGCATGCTGCGCCAACTGCACAACCGCATCGTGCTGTTGCGGCGCACCTCCCTGTCCGCGCCCAGCCGGCTGCCCGAAACCCTATACGAATTGACCCAGATCTTCGAAGCGCTCAAGGCCCGTGACGAAGCGGCCGCCGGCAAGGCCGCCCTGCACCACGTCCGCCAAGCCGGGCGGACGGCTCTACAGGTACTGCGGATGCGACAACACTAGGTGTTATCCATTAAATTGTAGTACCAAAATATAATTTTCTAGCTTTTAGTAGTACGATTTGCACCGTCATTCACGTTCGCGGACGGCTGGCGGGCGCTGCCGCGGCCGATCCCCACACCAGGAGCAGGCGGTCATGAAACGCAGATCTTTCACCACAGGGTTATTGGGCCTCATGGCGGCGGGCGCCTTGGGGCGGACCAAGCTGGCCAAGGCCCAGAGCCAACCGCTACCCGCGCTGATTACGCTGGTGGTGCCCTTTGCCCCGGGGGGAGGCGCCGATCAGCTCGCGCGCGAATTCGCCCACTTCGCCCAGACGCACGCGCCCGGCACCACCTTCGTGGTCGAGAACAAGCCTGGCGCCAACGGCGCCATCGCCGCGCGCCACGTTGCACGCCAGAAGCCCGACGGCACGACCTTGTTGCTGGGCACATCCAGCACGCACGTACTCGGACCGCTCATTGCCAAGACGACCGCCGCCGAAATCACCAAGGAGTTCAGCCCCGTCACCTTGCTGGCGACCACCGCCAATGTGCTGGCCGTGGCCAGCTCGTCGCGTTGGAAGACACTGGATGAATTCCTGGCCGACGCCCGCCAGCAGGCCTTGACGTACGGCACCTTCGGCACCGGCTCGTCAGCGCACCTGTATGGCCTGTTGCTGGCCCAATCGACGGGCGCCAAGTTGTCCCATGTCCCCTACAAAGGTTCCGGCCAGGCGGTCACCGATCTGCTCGGCAGCCACATCGATGCGGTGTTCCTGACCAGCAGCGCGCTTGAAAGCCTGGCCCGCGAAGGCAAGGTTCGCGTCCTCGGCGTGACGGGCGAGACGCGTACCAGGGTTTTTCCAGATACCAGGACCTTCGAGGAACAGCAGGTGCGGCAATTGGACTTCAGCGGCTGGTTCGGTTTGTTCGGGCCTGCGGGCACTCCCGCGCCCATCTGCGATGGCATCGCGGCACTTGCAGCAAACCTGGGCAAAGACGACAACGCTCGCCAGCGAATGATTGGCCAGGGGTACGACTGGGTTGGCTCTTCGCCGGCGGCACTGCGGACCGCGGTGGAAAACACCATCGCGATCTATCAAAAGGTGCTGGCGACGGCGCCCGGAAATCTGGCTGGCTAAGGGAGCGACGCAGCAGCCCCCCGGAGCATGTGGGCCGGCGGGCTGTTTGCGGCCTGAGGGGCCTTTCGCGTCACCTCTCTCTTCAGTCCTGCGCGGTGCGCTGGCCTCTCAGGAATGCCCGCACCGTTTCAGCAAACAGGACAGGCTGGTCATCGTGAACATAATGGCCGGCATCCGGAATCTCGACCGATCGAAGACGATGATTGAGGTCGCACATGCGCCGCACCATGTCGGGCTGCAGGTAGTCCGTCCTGCCGCCGCGCACCACCAGCGTATCGCACGCAATCGCCCGCACATAGGGTTCCAGGTCCACGACCCGCGCGGGATCCGGGTTCAAACGGGTGGCCGCGATACCCGCATGGTCGTAGCGCCAGGTAAAGCCGCCCTCCGCCACCGGCTTGAGCATGCTGGCCAAACGCTCCTGGCGCGCCGCCTCGCTGACAGTGGGACGCAACGCACGCATGAACGCCGCGGCCTCGTCCCATGACGCAAACCGCTCGGGCGTGGTCTGGAGTTCCTGGCAGATGCGCGAGGCCCCCGCACTGACTTCGAAAGCGCCCGGCCCCGCGTCTTCGATGACCAACCGGCGGACCAACTGCGGATGCCTCGCCGCGAACACAATGGCGTTGATGCCGCCCAGCGAATGCCCGAGCAAATCGAATCGTGCCAGGCCCAATTGCCCGGCAACGCCCTCCAGGTCCGCCACATAGGCGTCCACATAGTAATTCCAGTCGGGGTCCCAATCGGAGTCGCCGCGGCCGCGTTGATCGAAGGCGATCACGCGCACGCCGGGTTGCAACGCGGCCGCCAGGCACGAAAAGGTCTCGGCGTAGCCCCGGATGCCATGGAGCATGACAATGGGATCGCCGTCGACGTCGCCCCATTCAACGACATGAAGGCCCAGCCCGGATACCGTCAACGTATAGTCGCGGCGATTCATATTCCTCTCCTTGAATCCAGCCAGCTCAGCACAGGCCGTCGAGCCCCTTCACGTCGGAAGCGCGCAGTCCGCCCAGGCGCGCGTTCAGCCGCCCCCTCGTTGCGAACGCCCAGACCAGTACGACTTCATCACGGTTCGGGCCGTCGTTGAATTGCGCCGTGACGGTGTCGTAATGCGACCGCACATAGAGCGCGTCCTTGTGCGCCAGGGGAATATCGATGGCCGTGCCGGGCGTCCCCCGCTTGCCGGTGGACGGCACCCAGGATTTCGCGCCTCCGACGCCTTCCCGCACAGGGTTGGCCGCGGGATTGGTGAGCAAGGCATTGCCATGCTCATATTCGCCGTCCATCCCCACCAGGCACGCTTTGCCATAGCTCTCGATCGCCCGTCCCGCGGCGGCCTCGCGAATGCGACGGCCAAACTCGCGCCCCAGCTCGGGCGAAGCGTCGATCCACGCGGACAGGTCCTGGACATAGCGGCCGGCATAGGGATTGTGGATGCAAGCGGCAATGACGATCTTTCGCAGAGGTTCGCCATCCGCGGGGGCTCCGGTTTCTCCAGCCAGGGAATCCTCGATCTGGAGATACCACTTGCGGATATGGAAGGCGCTGAAATTGGGGGTCTTCATACGGTACGTCTCTTGTTCAGGAAATGGAATGGGACTGGAATGGCCGCCACCGCGGACGCGGCCGGCGCGGCGGCTCCGAGGCCGTCAAGTGGACGGGCTCTGTAATCTGGATTGAGGGTGGGCCTTGACTGGCGCGACGAACGGTGTCCAGGCCACGGCTGTGATCTCACTGAAATCACGCCACTCCTTGAACCAACTGCGCCCGCCATCCATCGACCGGAACAAATGCCCATACTTCGTGCCTGCAAACACGAGCGACGGATCGGCCGTATGCGCGCCGAAGGCCCAGAAGGTCGAGTTCGGCGTCGAGTGCAAAATCGCGCAGGTCCAAGTGCGGCCACGGTCTTCCGAGCGATATATCCGCGTCCGCGTGCCAGGCGTGCCATCTCCGGCCGCCAACAATAGGGTGTCCTCGCCCCCGGGCAGTGGCTGGATCGTGCGGGTGTAGTACATGCCATCGAAGCGATCCGCCGAACTGGCGCCCTGCCAGGCGCCTTCGCCGCTGTCGACGTTGGTGTAGACCGAATTGACGGTGCAGATCAGATGCGTGCGCGGGGCCGTACCGCGCGCCGGCAAAACGCTGATGGCGTGGATGTCGCCACTGACGATTCCGTTGGCTGCCGAATCAATCCGCTGCCAGGAATCGCCCCGGTCACGGCTGCGCCAGGCGCCGCCCTCCTCGACGCCGAACCAGACCTCGCCATTGGCGGGGTCCACGGCAATCGACAGGATACGCGGCCGATTCACACCGGCGCAGAACTCCGGCAACTCGACCGGCAACGTTTCCCACGTCTGGCCGCCATCGGCGGAGCGGAACATGCGCGCACGCGACGGTGCCCCGGTCCCCGCGTAGATCAGCGCGGGATTGCTCGGATCCAATGCCAGGGCCCAGACGGTCTGCCCATTGGCCGGCGACTCCAGCCGCTGGAAGTGCGCCCCGCCGTCGGTACTCAGGCAGATACCGGTATCCGCGCCGGCGAACACACGGGCGGGGTCGGACGGGTCGACCGCCAGGCAGCGCACGACGCCGTCAAACTCGATCGCCTCCTTCAGACCTAGCCGATGCCAGCTCGCGCCGTTGTCGTTGCTTCGCAATATGCCCTGCCCCGCAGTCCCCACCAAGATCGTGCCTTGCATGATGTCCTCCTTCCCCTTTTAGGAAATAAGTGCTCGGCCGGTCCCGACCGCCCCCCCGGCGCTCACCAAAGGCCGGCTGGCCTTCGATATGGCTCAAGAAGCCGCCGACGTCAGGCCATTGGCGAGACAAGCGTTTCCCCTAGTTGGAAACAACCTCGAGTCACGCAAGAATTGTAGTACTGAATTAATTATTTTTCTATCTTGGTACTACGATTTGAAGATAGGCCGAAGTTTCAATCCGATGCCGAGCAGCCCCGCATCCCGCTGCAGCTTTGGCACGTCACCTGGGAAAACTGACATGAAGTTCTATCACGAGGTACGGGGTTGCTCCCTGGCGGTCGATATCGTTGCGCGCGAACTCGGCATTGCGTTGGACCTGCAATGGGTCAACATGCGCACCAAGCGGTTGGCTGATGGGACCGATTACCTGCTGATCAACTCAAAGGGTACGGTGCCCACCTTGCAATTGCCCGACGGGCTGTACCTCAGCGAAGGCGCCGTCATCATGCAATACCTGGCCGACCAACAGCCCGGCACGACCTTGTTCGCGCCGCCCGGGTCGCTGATTCGCTACCGCATCATGGAGTGGATGAGCTTCATCGCGGCGGATCTGCATAAAGGCGGCTTCATGCCGCTGTTCAAAGCCACCACGCCGCCCGAGTACAAATTGATCGCCCGCCAGTATCTGCAAGGCCGGCTGCAATGGCTCAACGACCAATTGGCGGAACGGGACTTCCTGATGGGCCGCCACTTCACGATTGCGGACGCGCACTGCTACACCATCGCCATGTGGACCCGCGCCCACGACATCGACACCGCCGCATGGCCCCATCTGGAAGCCTATCTGCAGCGGGTCGGCACCCGGTCCAGCGTATGCGCCGCCGAACGGGCGGCCCATGAAGAAGGCGTGCGTCAACGCGCGGCCCAACCGTAACGCCATTGTTCGCCCCCCCCTTTTGGGACATACCCGTTCCCTTTGGAGAACCCCATGAAAATGCTGCTCCGTTTGGTCTTCCTGTGCCTGAGCGCGCTATGCGCCGCCCAGGCCGGCGCCACCGGCAATCCCGCGGGCCCACTACGCCTGGTAGTCGGCTTTCCTCCAGGCGGGGGCACCGACGGGGCCGCCCGCATCATTGCGGAAAAGCTCCCCTCGTTCCTGAACCAACCCACGATTGTCGAGAACCGGGGCGGCGCCGGCGGCACGCTGGGCGCATTGAACGTGGCGCGCGCCACCCCAGATGGCAACACATTGTTCTTTGGTACCAGCGCCGAGATGATCATCAACCCGGTGACACGCAAGACGGCGCCGTACGACGTGCTCGAGCAATTCACGCCAATAGGCGAAGTGGGCAGCGTCAGTTTTGTCCTGGTCGTGCCCGCCTCCTCGCCCATCACCAGCGTGCAATCCCTGATCGCCCGGGCCAAGGCGCAACCCGATCGCCTGAACTTTTCGTCGTTCGGCATCGGATCAACCAATCACATGCTTGGCGAGCTGTTCCTGTCACGCACCGGGATCAGAGCGACCCATATCCCCTACCAAGGCAGCGCGCCGGCAATGACCGCATTGTTGGCGAACGAGGTCGACTTCACCTTCGAAACCGCGGCAGTCGCCTTGCCTCATATCAAATCGGGAAAGCTGCGCGCGCTGGCTACGCCCTCCCCCGCACGGCTGCGAGACCTGCCGGACACCCCCACCCTGACAGAGCTGGGCTTCCAGGACCTGGCCGCGGAAGGGTGGATGGGCGTATTCGCACCCGCTAACATGGCGCCTGACGTAGTACAACGGCTCAATGCAGCCTTGAACTCCGTATTGCATATGCCCGATGTGCGGGAAAAGCTGACCGCAAGAGGCGTGGAAGTGTCGCCGGGCTCAGCCGGACAATTCCGTGACATGCTTGCGACCGAGCAAGGAAAATGGCGGCGTGTGGCCCAAGAGTCCGGCATCTCGCTAGACTGAAAAGCCGCTGCTCGTCCCCACGCACATCATCGAAAACCCAAGGCCCGTCCCGAAACGATCGAACGCGACCCAGCGTCCCTCAGTATCCTGCACTGGCTGCGCGCGGTGTCGATATTTGGCTTGCTGCGGGTTGGCTGGCACATCACCGGACTGGACGACCACCAGGTTCCCGATAATCTTCCACGTAGGCATAGAGCCTACGCGCCGCACGCACTGTAAAAAGATGGGCAAACGTCCCGGCGACGGCTTCGCACGCATAACCCTATCCGCCGAAAGCGGGATTGAAATTCCCACAAGCTCGCTCGATGCTCGAACCGAGCGAGCGCTGACCCAAGCCTTGAACGCCCTGTCGAAGAACCGGACCACCATCACAATCGCGCACCGGCTATCGACCGTTCGCCACGCCGATCTGATCTTGGTGCTGCAATCGGGGCGGATCGTGGAACGTGGCACCCATGAAGCACTGCTGGCGCAGCGTGGCGTCTATGCGGGGCTAATCCGGTCTTCTTCGTAGACCGTGTCAGAGATACGAGCGCAACGAGATGAGTCGCGTCGTCGGGCACACCAGCGGCGCCCAGGATTCCGCAATCTTCTGGCCACCCAAGCATCTCTCCAAATCTGCGCGCGGAAGCCAGATCACAACCGGGCGGCGACAGGAAGCCGAAACGGCGCACCCAGTCGATTGAATGCATTCATCGCCGCGATCGTGATCGTAAGGTCAACCAGATCCTTGGGCGTGAAGTGCGCCGAGGCGGCGGCATACGCCTCATCAGAGGCATGCGTTTCGCTCACACGGGTCACCTCCTCAGCCCAGGCCAGCGCCGCGCGCTCCTGCTCAGAAAACAGGTCGCCCACCTCGTCCCATACCGGTACCAACGTGATCTTGTCGATCGACATGGTTTTCCGGAGATCGCGACTGTGCATGTCGATGCAGTGCGCGCAGCCGTTTATTTGCGACACGCGGAGGAACACAAGATGCACGAGCTCCTCCGGCAGGTTCGTCTTCTTCGTGACGTAGTGGTGGATACCGAACAGTGCCTTCGCGCCTTCAGGTGCGATCTCTTGCCAATTCAAACGGGTCATCACAGTCCTTTCCTGTCGTTGATGATGCGTCGCGTCGCGGCCGGCTATCGACTTCGAGCGCGATCCATGTCATAACCGGACATTACTCCAGCCGGCATTGGAGAAACAGGCCCAAAATACGCCGAAACGACTGACCCAAGATGACTAACCGCAATACGCCAAAAGGGCTGTCCATCCAGGTGGACCGCGCCGCCGTCGCGCCAATTGGCGACCAGATCCATGCGAGCCTGCGACGCGCAATCCTCGACGGCCGGCTTGCGCCGGGGCAGCGTTTGCCTTCCGGTCGGGACCTCGCGGCGCAGCTGGGCGTCGCGCGCGGCACCATCCGCGTGGCTTACGATCGGCTGATCGCCGAAAACCTGGTATTCGGCGCCGGCCCCGCAGGCACACGCGTATGCGCCAGGTCAGCCGCGGGTGAAACGGTCGACGAGGAGCCAATCGACAGGCCCTTGGCGGCATTCACACGCCCATTCTCGAGCGCACCGCTGCCGTTCCAAATGGGCGTACCCGCTCACGACGCGTTTCCGGCCAAGCTCTGGGCCCGCATGTGCACGCGTGCCGCACGCGACGACGCCATCACTTGCACCGCCTACGCTGACCTGCGGGGCGAACCTGCGCTGCGGGCCCGGATCGCGAGCCACCTTGCGATTAGCCGGCAGATGCAATGCCATCCCGACCAAATCATCATCACCAGCGGATACCGGCAGGGCTTGCTGCTTGTCCTGACGGCGCTGCGCGCTTACGGGCGCAAGGCGTGGATCGAGGAGCCAGGTTATCCGCTTGGAAGACGCGGGCTCGAACTGATCGGCGCCGCGATCGAACCCGTGCCCGTTGATGCGCAGGGGCTGCGCGTGGAAGATGGCATCGCCCGCGCGCCCGACGCCATACTGGCGTTGGTCACACCGGGCCAACACGCACCGCTGGGCGTGACGCTGTCGCGAGCGCGAAGACACGCCTTGCTCACCTGGGCCGCGTCAAGCGGCGCCTGGATCATCGAAGACGACTATCTTGGCGAACTTCAGCTCGATGGCCGCGCCGCACCGGCCCTTGCGTCAGGCGCAGGCGCCGAGCGCGTGGTCCACATCGGGTCGTTCAGCAAAACGCTCAGCCCGGCGCTTGGCCTGGGCTTCGTCGTCGCCCCGCGTTCGCTGGCCGAGCGCCTGATCGAGGTTGCCGCTGTGTTGGCGCCGGCACCGAACCGGACTACCCAGTTGGCTGTCACGGAGTTTCTATCCAATGGGCACTTCCTGCGGCACCTGCGGCAGATGAAGGCGCTCTATACCGAACGCCGCAACCTCGCGCTAATGCATGTGAGCAGGTTTCTGCCAGGCGCGCTGGCCGCTGGCCTGGGCGTAATCGCGCCGCTGCGACAGGCCTGCGACGACATTGCCGTGGTGCGTATCGCCCGCGCACATGGCCTTGCGCCTTCGGCGCTCTCTGCCTGGCATATCAGTCGCCCCCATGCGCAACGTGGCCTGCTGCTCAGCGTGACGAACCTGCACCGCGGCAACATAGGCACCACATGCGCGACGCTTGCAAGAATCGTGGAATCAAATTGATGGGCCACTCACACCGCCGGCCAGGATTCGCGTTCACAGCGTTGCCTGTCGAAGTCCCGCCTCGCTGCGCGGCAGCGGCCCGCATTCTCGACGATCCAGGGCCAAAGCGGCACCCTGCGAACGAGCAACTCGATGCCGGCTTCGGAGATCTCATCCTCCACCCTGGGCGGTACCTCTTCGAAGTCATGACGGAACACCAAGCCGTCAACCTCCCTGCGTCCGTTTCAATCTATCGGCGAAGATGAGCGCAATGCTTGCGGGCTCGGCCTCGCCGCCCGCATGTCGTCAATCGAAAATACGGCCCGGGTTCAGCGTATCGTTGGGATCAAGCGCGCGTTTCAGACGTTTGAGCAGCGCAACTTCACCTTTGCTGCGGGTATACGCCAGAAACGGCTTTTTCAGAAAGCCGATGCCATGCTCAGCGCTGACAGTACCGTGCCGGCCCCGCAGCGCGTTGTAGACGAGTTCTTCCACGTTCTGCCATTCGTCTTGAGCGTGCGGGCCGGTCAGGATGTGGATATTGTTATCTCCCAAGTGGCCGAGGAACAGATGGGTCGCGTCCGGATACCGCTTTTTCAGCGCCGTCTCGACCTCAGCCACGTACCGCGCCATCTCGGCCCAAGGCAAGCCGCAGTCAAAATTCACCGTGGGCTTGAGTGCCGTCAGGAGTTCGGGAATGCACTCCCGCAAGCGCCAGAATTTGTGCGCATCCGACAAGCTGGAAGCTATCGCGCAATCACTGATTGTGCCCGCCTCCAACGCCTGTTCCAGCGCGCTTTCCAGCGCCACCTGAGGATCCGCGCCAGCGACACCGCTCGCCTGTATCAGCACGCTCCAGGGCGCATCACCGGACAGAGGCAAAGGCACGCCCGTCAGGTCCGCCGCCCTCTGCAGAAATTGCGCGGACATAAATTCATAGGCGGTCAGCTGCGGGCCCAAGGTCTTTTTCAGATGGCGCAGCAACAAGGTCATGGACTGTGTGTCTGGCACTTGCACCAGCGCCGTAGCCGGCGCGCCCGGATCAGGCTGCAAGCGCAGGGTCAGTCGGGTGATCACGCCGAGAGTTCCTTCAGACCCGATGAACAAATACCGCAGGTCCAGGCCGGAGCTGTTTTTCACCAGGCGCGTCAGTGACGTCACGACAGATCCATCGGGCAGGACCGCTTCCAGTCCCAGCACCGAATCGCGCATCGTGCCGTAACGCACCACCTGCGTGCCGCCGGCGTTAGTGGCCGCATTGCCGCCGACCTGGCATGTGCCGCGCGCGCCCAAGTCCACCGGAAAAAACCAACCGGCCTCGGCCGCGGCTTCTTGCACGGCTTGCAAGGTGGCGCCGGCCTGCACCTGCATGATCCCTTCAACCTCGTCGATGGATTCAATGCGATTCATGCGTTCCATGTTGATCACCACATCGCCATCGCCCGGCACCGCGCCGCCGGCCAGCCCCGTCAGGCCGCCCTGAATCGTGATCTTGCGGCCATGCAGGTCGGCCTCGCGAACAAGCGCCGCCACCTCCTCCGTGGTCGTAGGCCGATGTACCGCGCTGGGCACGCCGCGCGTCAGACCGCTCCAATCTTTGAGATATCGTTCATCCACATTCATGCGGTCTTCTCCACGGTGGGCGCGGGCGTCGCCCCGCTAGCCCCCATCGTCGACGCGCTTTCGGCCCCCCCCACGCGTTCGATCAACGCTGCCTGGTCCGACTTGGCCTGCCTGTCGACGTCTTCCGGGTTGCAGATGGCATACAAAGAAGCCTTCATGTCGGCCAGCACGCCAGCATGAGCGGGGTCGCCTGCCAAGTCGTGCAATTCGCCGGGATCCGAATCCAGGTTGAACAGTTCGGGCTGGAAGCGCACATAGTGGTGATACTTCCACGGCCCTTTGCGAAGCATAAAGCCCGCCGTATTGCTACCAGCAGCATGGTATTCGCTCAGAATCGCACGGGTCGTATCGGTCGGCTGTCGCGCGATATCGAAAAGCGATTTTCCTGGACGCGCTCCCTGATGCGGAGCAGGATCCACGCCGACTGCCTGCAACAGCGTCGGGTAAAGATCCAGCAAGTCCACCGGCGTCTCGCAGACAGTGGGCGCCACGTCCGGGCCGGCCAATATCATGGGGATTCCGACGCTTTCCTGATATAGCGTGGACTTTCCCCACAAACCTCGCGCTCCGACGTTATCCCCGTGATCGGACGTATAGACGACGTGGGTGGAGTCGGCCAGGCCCAATGTAGCGAGCTCGTCCACGATACGGCCCACGTTGCTGTCCAGGAAGCTGCACAGCCCGTAATACGCCAGGAAGGCGTTGACGCGTTCCTCATCGCCCTGGAACGTTTCTTCGGTGCGCTCGAATTCTGCATAAGCCTGCACCCAGGGATGGCGTTCGTAGCCATCTTTCGGGTGCAGCTTGGCCTGGGGAATCTGTCTCGGCTCGTACAGGCTAAAGAACTCCTGCGGCGCAATCAGCGGGAAATGCGGCGCGACGAGCCCGACGTACAACGCAAACGACTGGCCACGCTCGGCCGCCGCTCGCAGCCATTGCAGCGTGCGTGCGGTCACCGAGCGGTCATAGGACGTATAAGGCGATTCGCCCATGCCGATGCGATCACCCATCATCCGCTTGCGGCCGGCAACGGGCAGATAAGGATCGCGGATGGAGGCCCACACCATGCCATGCCCCCCAACCACATGCATGGGGATATGTTCGGCATCGAAACCGACTGGATCCTCCTCATTGCGATAGTGCAGCTTGCCTATGCTTTCCACATTGATGCCATGCTCCTGAAGCACATGTCCCCACCCTTGCGGATCGCCCAGGTACGGCATGGCATTGTCCCAGTGCCGGGTCTGGTGCACGCGATGGCCGGTGGCAAATGCCGCCCGCGCCGGCACGCAGATCGGACTGGGCGTGTATGCGTTCGGGAACCGGGCGCCGCGCGCTGCCAGCGCATCCAAATTGGGCGTCTTGATGAACGGGTGCCCGGAACAGCCCATGAATTGGGGATTGTGTTCATCGGACATGATGACGACGATGTTCTTGCCTTTCATTTCTGCTTCCTGAATTTAGCCAATGGCGCGCGCACCACATCAAGTCTCGGGGCGATATCCGCTCTCTTCTACGACCCCGTCCCAAAACGCATATTCACGCTCGAGCTGTTGCTTCAAGGCGGCGGGCTCGGTGACTCTGGTTTCGAAGAACTGCTGCCGCATGACCTTTTCAAACTCCGGCGAGCGCACGGCTTTTGCCACGGCGCCAGCCAGTGCATTAGCCTGGTCGGCTGGCATGCTTTTGTGGCCCAGCAAGGCGAAGTACTCGGCGACCGTCAGCGCTGGATAGCCCGCGGCAGCAAACGTGGGTACGTCAGGCAGCTCGGCCGACGGCGACGTCCCCGTCGTGGCCAGGATGCGGATCTTGCCGGACTTGTGCATCGGAATCAGGTTGGGGAGCGTCGTGATCAGCGCGGGCAACGTGCCTCCCACCGTGTCAGCCAGTGCCGGCGCGCCTCCCTTGTACGGAATGGGCGTCAAGGCGACCTTGCTAACGTTGCCCAGCATGATGCCCAGGTAATTCATGACCGTGCCCGCGCCGGGGGTGCCAAAGGCGGCCATGCGCATGTCCTTTTGCGCCAGTTGCAGGAACTCCTGCAGTGTCCTGGCCGGACTGTTGGCTCCCACCGCCAACCCAAAATTGAACTGGCTGGCCGTGCCCAGAGGCGTGAAATCCGACGTGGTATAGCGCAGGTCCTTGTACAGATGAGGAAACAGCGTCAGATTGGTAGAGGGCGTGAACAGCACCGAATTACTGTCACTGCCTCCCGCCAAGAGCGTATCCACCGCAATGCGCCCACCCGCGCCCGCCTTGTTCTCTACGATGGTGACGTACCCCGATGCCCGCATGCCCTCCGCCAGCGCGCGCGCCACGAGGTCGGCCGCGCCGCCTGGAGCGAAACCGACCAGCATGCGCAAAGGGGGATTGGCTCGTGCCCACCTGGCAGGAGCCGTGCTACAGCACACGGCGGCGGCGCCCAGGGCACCCAGAAATTTTCTGCGTGGAACTTGCATGCTTGTCTCCATATTGGCGTTTTATGCCGCCATTTTGGAGGTAGCGTACGATCGGGCGCAGCCTAAAGACAAATATTATTTATCTGTGTTTCGCATAAGTTTTTTTGTATATCAACGATCCACGCAAGACTTTGCTATCGACTAGGGTACGCAGTACTGCCATCAGCGCCTCTTCAACAGCCAGGACCGCGCTGCCAGGCGTGTCTTCCGCAGCCCGCACGATCGACTGCATACGCTTGAGCGATGGACGCAGCAACTGCCGCTCGCCTACCGCTTCGGCGCCGGCTCCCAACTCCAGTCCGACGCTGTCGGGCAGGATTGCAAACGCGACGCCATCGCGCACCAAGGCAAAGTTCAATGCGGGATCGTTAATTTCATATTTCACGTTCAACGGGCAACCCAAGTCCACCGCCGTGCGCTCGACCAGCCGGCGCAGATCGTGGTCTCGGTCCGGCGCGACCAGGGGTCGAGACCCGATTGCAGAAAACGCGATCGTCTTGCCAGGCCGGTCGAACATCGATTCCAGGCCAAACAACGAAAACCCTTCCTCGTACACCGGATTGCAGTACAAGCCGGGCAATTCAAACGCATTAGGCATAAGCGCCAAATCCAGTTGTCTGGTTTCCAGGGCCGCGCGCACCTGGCTGGAGAGCGCCGATGACAACAACAGGCGCACCTCGGGATACTCCTGTTCCACTTGCCGTATCAACGGCGCGGCCACCACCTGCGCCAACGAGCGCGCCAGGCATACGCGCACCGGTCCCCGCGGCTTTCCCGCTGGACCCACCACGTCGGTTTTCAACGACTCGAGCTGGTCCAATATAGAGGCCGCGCGTTGCTGCAGGCGCTTTCCTTCCGCTGTCAGCGTGACGCCTTTGGCATGCCGCTCGAACAAGGCTACGCCCAACTCGCCCTCCAACACCGCCACGTGCTGGCTGAGCGCGGGCTGGGCGATACGCAGCGAGCTGGAGGCCAGCGACAGACTACCGCTGCGGGATATCTCTAGAAAATAACGAAGCTGGCGTGGAGTCATGGTTCAGGAATAGAGGATCATGCATGCGGCGCCGAAGTTCAGGCGCTGCCAGCGACGGTTCACAGGATATCTGCAGACGCAGGGCTCGGGGGATTCACGCCCCCCTCCCGCGACATCATGATACCCAGCGGCGACGTCGTCCAGGCCTGATCCGCCGGCAGTCTGCGCAAACTGTTTGGACTCGCGCCAAGGCGGAACAGCGGCCATTCATAGAGCCCGTTAGAACGACAAATCGGCATTGCGCCCATCGTCACCATCATTAGTCCGCTCGCGGCCAGGAACGCCCATTCGGCTACACGAACGACCTGGATCATCGAACGGCCCAACTCCTCGCCTGCTGCACGCGGTTCGATGACGTCACCAGCTATAGCTGAGTGTCCCCACCACGGCGCGCCGGTTGCCGTAAAACACGGACTGATCGTAGAAACCCGGTGTGAAATAGCGCTTGTCAAAGAGGTTGGTCGCACTGATCGAAGCGCGCAAGCCCTTCAGATCTGGGCTCAACTGGCCCAGGTCATACCGCACCACCGCATCGACCAGCGTATACCCGCCAATCTTGACCGTATTGGCCGCGTTGTAGGACGACCCAACATAGCGCACCCCTGTGCCCAGGCCCAGGCCGGAGAGAGGCCCGGTGCGCACGGTGTAGTCGACGAACAGACCCGCCATGTGCCGCGGCACCGACGCTGGGCGCAGGCCCTTCTTGCTAACGCCGGTGACAAGATTGGCGTTGTCCTTGGTGATCTCGGCATCCAGGTAGGTGTACGACGCCGCCACGTTCAGGCCAGCAGCCAGCGAGGTCTTGGCTTCCAACTCCAGCCCGCGCGAGCGCACCTCGCCGTCCTGCACCGAATAGCCGGAGTACACAGGGTCCGCGGTGGTGACGTTTTGCTGAGTCAACTGGAACAGGGACGCGGTGATCATGCTGTCGGAACCCGGGGGCTGGTACTTGATGCCGACTTCGTACTGCTTGCCCTTGGTCGGATCGAAATTGCCACCGCCCCGTGCCGGCGCCAGCGTGCCCGAGGCGGGCTGGAACGACGTGGAGTAGCTGACGTACGGCGCGATGCCGTTGTCGAAAAGATAGGTCAGTCCGCCGCGGCCGGTGAAGGCCTCAGAATTGACCTTGCTGGAAGCATCGGACAGATAGTCGGATTCCTTGTTGGTGGCCCAGTCGTAGCGGCCGCCCAGCGTCAGGATCCAGCGTCCATAGCGCAGTTGGTCCTGCGCATACAACCCGGTCTGATAGACCTGGCTCTTGCCGTCCACCGATTTGAAGCTGTTCCACGTGGTGGTGTTGGTGTAGACGGGATTGAAGATATCCACAGTGCCGTTGGTGCCCCCGGTGCGGGACTCGCGGCCGGAATAGTACCCATAGTCCAGGCCGGCCAGAACGGTGTGCTGCACGGCGCCCGTCGAAATGCGGCCTTCGACATTGGTGTCGACGAGGAAGGTGTCGGTGCTTTTCGGGCGGTCCTGCATGCCGAACGTGTAGTAGCGCCCATCGGTCAGTTGCGCGCTGTTGCGCGCACCGCTGGACACGTAATCCACGTCGGCATGCGTGTACCTCGCCTTCTGACGCACGGTCCAGTTTTCCGTGGCGGCAGTTTCGATTTCATAGCCGACCGAGGTATTTTCAACCGTGTAATGCGTCAGGTCGGGTTGCCCCAGGAAGACGTTCGACGGGAAGCGGCCCGCCGGATTGTCATTGACGGTGCCGCTCAGCGGGAGGCTCTGTTCCGAACCGCCGCGCTTGGATTTCTGGTAGCTGGCGTAGACGGTGACGCTGGTCCGGTCAGTGGGACGCCATGTCAGCGACGGCGCCAGATAGAGCCGGTCGTCGGGCGAATGGTCAACCTGGGTGCCACTGTTGCGCGTCACGCCGGTGATGCGGTAAAGCCACTTGCCCTCCTGGTCCATCGGGCCCGCAAAATCGAACGCGGCCTGGCGGCGGTCAAAATTACCGCCCTGCAACTCGATTTCATGCAGCGGCGTTTCGGTCGGGCGCTTGGTGGTCATGTCGACCAGCCCGCCCGGGGCGATTTGCCCATACAGCACGGAGGATGGCCCCTTGATGACGTCGATGCGTTCCAGCCCATAGGTCTCGATATCGATGTCGTACTGGTTGAACCCCGCGCGCAGGCCGTCCCGGAACGTCGAGAACAGGTTGAAAGCGCGGAACCCCCGAAGGTAGATGTCGGGCGCGCCTTGCCCACCCGGGTAGTCGATGGCGCGAATGCCGGGTGTGTACGCCACGGCAGTATTGAAGTTCTGTACTCCCCGCTGATCCATTTCTTCGCGACTGACGACGCTGATAGCCTGCGGAATCTCGATCAGGGGCGTATTGGTCTTGGTGCCGCCCGACGAACGCAGCGCCACGAAGCCGTCGTCGGCAGGCCGCTCGGTGGAGGCGGTCACGGCGATGCTGGGCAGGGTGACCACGGATCCCGCCGCGGGCAAGGCCTGCAGCGTATAAGCGCCCTGCGCGCCGCGGACGGCCTGTAGTCCACTACCCGCCAGGGCGACCGCGAAGCCCGCATCCACCAAATACGCGCCACGCACGCCAGCAGAGGTCAGGCCGCGCGTTAGCGCCGCGTCGAACGAAATGGCCACGCCGGCTGCGCTCGCATACTGGCTGATCACCTGGGCCAGCGGCCCGCCAGGAATGTCGTAGCGGCGGGCGGTGGACTCGGAGGCCATGACGGCGCCTTGCGCGCGCAGCATCGGCGAGGCAAGCAGGGCCGACGCCATGAACGACAGCGCCAGGCGGGACGGCAAGGCGCGCAGGCGCATGCCGCGGACGGAAACAGCGTGAACAGACGGGTTGTACGACATGAAGTCTCTCAGGAAGACGTGAAATAAGGGTTTCTGCCTGAGAGGACGAACGAGACGGCCCGAAGACGCAAATTCTTCGAAAATAATTTCTGCGCGGTTCGGGGCTCGGCATCCGCACGCATCAACGCGCGACAAGCCGGGTCCAATAGCCCAGCACGCGCGCGGTCTTGACTGGAAAGCCCTGCGTCAACGCGGCCAGGGCCTGATCGGCGTTGTCCAGCGGGAAAGAGCCAGACACCAGCAGTTGGGCAATGTCGGCGTCGCACCCCAGGCCGCCGCGCAGGTATCTGCCCAGCTCGGCCGCCAGTTGGCCCAGCGGCATGTCCAGCACGACGAGGTTGCCGCTAGTCCATGACGCGGTGGTGATGTCGTTTGGTTGGGGGGCTTCTATGGTGTCGCGGCTGAACCGCGCCTGCTGGCCAGCATGCAGGACGACGGCGCCTTGCCCTTGTGCGGGCGCAATGCGGACGGACTTTTCCAGGACGGCTACGCGGGTCCAGCCATCTTCGGTCCTGACCGTGTAACGCGTGCCCAGCGCGGTGGCCGTGCCCTGGCGCGTGCGCACGAGGAAGGGGCGCGGGGTGGCGGCGGGGTCGGGATGCGTGGAGACCAGAATCGCGCCCGATCGCAGATCCAGGATACGGGCCTGGGCGTCGAACGAGACGTCGACGGAGGTATCCGTGTCCATCAGCATGGACGAGCCGTCTGCAAGCCGGATGTCGCGCCGTTCGCCGACGGCGCTGCGGTAATCGGCAGTCCAGCCTTCCCACGGCAGGGTGCGCCAACCCAGCCAGGAGGCGGCGCCGGCGCCCGCCCCGAGGCCGATGTTAAGCAGCACGGTGCGGCGCGCCGCCTTGGCCGGGGCCAGTGTGGGACGGGCGATGCTGCCTGGCAGGCGGCCCATCTGGCGACAGACCTGCTCGACCTTGCCCCATGCGGCGCGGTGGGCGGCGTCGCTGGCGAGCCAGTGGCTCCATGCTTGGCGATCGTTGGGAGTGGCGGCTTCCGAACTCAGCCGCGCATACCAGGCGGCGGCCTCGTTGACGGCGCGCAGTTCCCGCGCGCTCGGCGTTGTGTCCGCTGGCGTTGGCGTGCCGCTCACGGCAGGAGCAGGCAGCAATGCGCCATGGCGCGCGCCAGATAGTTATCCACGCTACGACGCGATACCCCCAGACGCCGGGCAATCTCGGCATAGGGCAGGTCTTCGCACTGCGCCATCAAGAAGGCCTGCTTGACCTTCAATCCGAGTCCGTCGAGCATGGCGTCGATCTCGATCAGGGCGCTACGCAACACGGCCTGCGCTTCGAGCGAAGGCACCTCCTGCGGCGGGAGTGCGGCCAAGACCTCGAGATAGGTTCGCTCCAGCGTTTGGCGCCGGAAAAAATCGATCATCAGGCTTTTGGCGATGGTCGCCAGATAGGCGCGCGGCTCCCGGATCTGGGCGACGGGGTCGGCGCTGGCCGCGCCGCATCGACCGGTATGCGCCTTCAACACCCTGACGAAGGTGTCCTGCATTAGATCCGCCGCATCGAACGGATCGCCCACACGACGGCGCAGCCACCCCAACAGCCACCCGTGGTTGTCGCTGTAAAGCGTATGCATCGCTGACGCTGCAGCGGGAGGAATGGTGGACACCAGGCGCTCCGGATTGAAAATTCAGTAATGAGAATTACTATCAATTTTCCATCAAACCCGCGGATTTTTGCAAGCCGCGGCCGTGGGCGATGTCGAAGTTCAATCGGCTTGGAATCTACACTCTATAAATATCAATGACTTGGCTGAACCTTGTCATTAGGGTTGGCACCGTCGTGTCATCTAACTTGGAATTTTCCGTAGGAAATTTCACTTAATCTGGAATTTTCCGAAAAAGCTCTGCTAAGCGCGGTACCCGCGACTGCCAGCAGTAGTTGAGTGTCGCTGCCACGGGTGGCTGGCATGCTCGGCATCGAGTACAAATCGAGCATTACAGCCAGCGCGCTCGGTGCGGGTGTAGGTAACGTCGGCGCCCCATGCATGATGGGGGTGCTGGGGTTGAAGCGCCGCGCCAAGAGATTGGCCGCCCTCGGCAAATCATGCCGGCCGTCGAGGGTGTGAACGAGCTTGCGTAGCCCGCGCGCCGTCAAGCCATGCTGCGTCATCCGTGGGCGCACACGATGGAGCCGGGCGGCCAGACGCCTGGCCCTCGAACGCGGCGAATAGCCGGTGGCCGCCGCAGTTGCCGACACTGATCTGGAAGTCCGCCTGCAACGACGTGCTCAAGGCGTAGGCACGGGGCCGCTTGCCGCCGACTGGATACGGCTTTTACAACCACCCGCTCCGACACTAGGCGCTCGATATGCCGCCCCGGCAGGGACACCTGCTTTAGGTTACGCTGGGTCATTACAAATGTGCGTCATTTTCCGCCACCTGGCTTTGGCGGCGTAGGAGGAGGAGGAGGCCGTGAGTAGCTTGGTGGCGCATTTACGTTTGCCTGCTCTCGCCGCCCTGGCGGTGGCGTGACACGAGGGGGGGGGATCGGCTTAATTAGGTGTTTGACCATTTTCTTCCTTCGGTGGTTTGATGAACTCCACTGATGCAACATCTCGAACGTCAATCAGGATACCTTCTAGCGAATCCAGTTCTTGATTTACATCTTCAACACTTCGCATGGCGGACGTTATAAAAAAGTGTCCTTTATCATACTCCGATGGCCAAACGCTTGGCCATCCGTAAATTCGCGAACCGTCCTTCAGTTGCAGCACAACATAGCGTGGGTAGTTTGCGAAAATTCCAAACCACTCGCAAGGATGGCCACTCCGCGAAGACATTCCGAGCCGTCGAGCGATGCGATGAACCACTTCACCATTTACCATGGCGGAAACCAATAGTCCTAGGCCCAATGCGGTGCACAACGAAGCCACTAGTTGGGATGATTCAACCCAAGGCCCAAAGCTGTGCCATTTGCCAATTGCCTCGGCTACGATGCGTTCAACATTGACCAATGCTTGGACTACTACCGTAAAGATCAGTGCCTGAACCACACGCTCGAATTGAGATGGCTTCAAATGGGACGTGAGTCCGTAGTACACCCACGCCATAAAGAAGCCCGGAGCGAGATATTGCAATAGTGCGACGACGTCTTTCGAAATTTCCGGCATATCGATAAATAAAAATTCGACTTCTTGCGACAAAAATCGTGATGGTAGAGCATGCCTCACAAAGAGAAGCGCAAGTTTTCACGAAAACAACGATTACAAAAACGCCCAATCACTAACGAACAAACTATATGCCTTAGCGGACCGAAAACGAACCGAAACGATTCCTCTACGGGTCCACACAACGAGAGGTGTTTATCCACCTCGGGCTATTTATTATCGTTGCTCTCTTTGCCATAGGCAGCAAGCTTAGCAGTCACCCGTTCTTTGTGAGCCGCGATCTCGTCCTTCAACTGCGTCAATTTTTTTGCATCAGATGTCGATTTCATACCCTCCAACACAACGCTTAGTGCTTGCAAGTAATGTAGCGTCTTTTGAAGCAGGACGCTGCGGTCAAGTTGCAGGCCGGTGGGAACAATTTTCTCCAATAGCTGATCGGTCTGATAAAGAGGCCAAATTGCAGCCATATCGAATCGAACATCAATTTGAGTATTGAGCTTATCCAATTTTACATACCACGCAGAGTTATTCGAGACATCATTATATATATAACTTTAAAACCAGTGTGTATTGTGAGCTTTTCTCTAAAAGCATGTTCGGGCATGCGTGATCCGAGTAAAATACAACGAATTGCCGCTTGACAAGGGTTTCTGGCAGCCACTCAGACAACTTTGATGCCTTGCCAGCCTTCAGCCCTGAGCGGCGCTCAACCGCGAAATAGTAACTCGTCGAGCTTGCGGTTGAACCGCATTAGCGGACACTGCAGCATTTCGTGCAGGCAAGTATCGAGGAAAGCCCGAATTCGTCCACCGCATCATTTGACACAACACTGCAATGCTTGCAGAAACTGCTTGGCGCTGCACAGGAAATTGACCTTCTCGCCAGCCGTAACGGCCAGGACGCAAGGGTTTTCCCACGGAGCTTCTCTCTTGCGCATAGTTCTGCCAAAATAATGCCAGATTATTTTCGTGGCGTTACACGGGAAGTACGGAAGGTGCTGGCAATTAACACGACCCTGAACAAAACTGCGACTGCAAGCTTCTCGTTGTCACGATCATATCTTCCTCTGGAAAAAATACAGAGGAGCTCTGCATCGTCGGACTTCCATTTCAGTCTACTGCCACCACTGAGCCGCCACTGGCATGACCGAACGCACATATCTCAACAGCAAGTTTGAAGAACGGGCCCAAGTGAAGGCTCTCGGCGCACGCTGGGACCCGGACCTGCGCAAGTGGTACGTTCCATCGGGCTTGGATTTGGAGCCGTTCGCAACTTGGTTGCCTGCTGCACCCGCCCCGAGTGCTATGTGCATCCAGTCCCTGCCGGCGTCCGAATCGCATGATGTCGCCTTGTCGACTAAGGGCATCCCATTGTCGAGGCTCTTGGGCGGTGTTGCCTCCTTGGTATCAAAGGCTTTCAGCGAAGGCGTTTGGACCACGGCGGAGGTGCTCAAGGCCAGTTCCAATAAAAGCGGCCATGTATATCTAGAGCTGTCCGAACGGAGCCCGTCCACGGGCGAAGTTCTGGCTCAGGCACGTGCAGTCATCTGGTCCCGGTCTGCCGAAGCGATTCTCTCGGAGTTCAGGCGGGTAACCGGCGCCGATCTTGAGGCTGGCCTCAAGGTGCTCTTGCGAGCCAAACCCGTTTTCAAATCACAGTTCGGTTTCAGCCTTGAAGTAGACGGCATTGATGCCGCATACACGCTAGGTGACCTCGAAGCCCGGCGCCGCGATATCCGCGAGCGCCTCAAGCGAGAGCTGCTCATTGACCGCAACCGCTCGCTATCGGCTCCGTGGGACTTCAGTGCGGTTCTGGTCGTAGCGCCAGAGCGCGCGGCTGGCCTTGGTGACTTTGCGAAGGAGGCGCAACGTCTCCAAGCGCATGGTGCGTGCGAATTCAGTTACGTACACAGCCGCTTTCAGGGCGAAGGTGCGGCCGCCGAGATAGCGGAGGCTCTACGCGCCGGCCTGCGGACATGGTCGGGTGTAAAGCTGCCGGATGCAGTCGTCATCATCCGAGGCGGGGGATCCGTGAGCGACCTCGCTTGGCTGAACGACTACGATTTGGCGCGATGCATCTGCCAATGCCCTGTGCCCGTCTTCACAGGCATAGGCCACGAACGTGACGACACCACGCTCGACGAAGTAGCCAATCGCAAGTTCGACACGCCATCCAAAGTGATTTTGGGCATCGAAGAGGTGATGCGAGCCCGCGCTCGCGAGGTCCAAGCGTTCAACGAAAGCATACTCAACCTCACCCGGCGCGCTACCGCCACCACCGCCGCCGACATCCTGAACCTGCGCCGCGATATAGAGCACGCCGCGAAGTCGGTCGTTGCCAAGGCGCGGGCCGGTGCTAAGTCCGAGTTCGAGTCGTTGCGTCACGGATCGACATCAACGCTCCGTGACGCGCGGAGTGCCATCAGGCAGAACGCCACTGCGGTGCAGTCGGATGCCCGACAGCTCATACAGCGTGCACGCCAAGCAGTTCCTACCATGATGGCCGACATCGACGCCCGAGCGCGGGCGTCGGTAGTGCTCGCAAAGGAGCGGAGCGGGGGACTTCTGCCACTGGTCCTTGAGCGCAGCCGGCTGACCGCTCGAACCGCACGTCGGGAAACTGAACTTGCTATGGGGGAAACCGCCAGTGTTGCTGGCCAGCTCGTACGAGTCCGTCGACGAGTAGATTCGCTCCTCCCCGCGGTGTTAGAGCAAACTGCGCTGACCGCTCGCACTGCGCGCCGAGAAACCGAGCTCGCTATTCGTGAGACCGCAGACGTTGCAGGCAAGCTCGGGCACGTCCGGCGAGGCGTGGAAGCGCTCCTGCCGGCCGTTTTGGAACAAGCTGCCTCCAGCTCGCGCGCCCACAGGCAGGTAGCAGAGCGCGCGATGCGCGAGACCGCTGAGCGCGCTATCCGCGGTGTTGATATGGCAGCCGAGCGTTCGCAAGCTCTGTTTAGGGAGATTGCCGGCCAGGGACCGCAGAAGACATTGCGACGCGGCTTCGCCGTCGTGCGCTCCAAAGCCGGGGAGGCCGTAACATCCGCAGCAACAGTTCATTCAGGTTCGACCGTACAAATTGACCTGCATGACGGAAACGTTCGGGCCGTGGTAGAGGCTGTCACACAATCAAACCAGAAAGGTGGCGTTTGGCGCCAATAAATCAGATGGAACAGAAGACATTCCGCGAAGCCTACGAAGTCCTCCAGCGCCACGCGGAAACGCTGCGTAACCAGGACGAACCCAACATCGACGATTTGTTGGCCATCGTCAACGAGTCCGTCGACGCCTACAAGGTCTGCAAGCAACGCATCGACGCTGTGGAGAAGGCATTGGAAGAAGCCCTGATCAGCGCAGGACTGGAAGGCTCAGGTCGTGGTGAACGAGCTGCATCTGTACCGAACGCAGGCGGAGCCAGGGGGCCGCTCCTACCTTCGCGCGGACTCGAAGATGTCGAGGACGATACGCCCTTTTGAGCCGCACTGCGGTGCCCGCCGCGATGGTCAGCAAACAACCGTTTCGACGACGCCGGCGTCGGTAAGCAATTGGTAAAGGTCGGCGACCTTTTGCCGCTCACCTCGTTCATTGCAGAACAGGAATACCGCACGCTGCTTGGCGCGGGAAAGCGCGACAAAGAACGTCGCCAGTCCCTCTGGATTGCCAGGCGTATGGCTCCACCAAGATTTGTCGTCCAGCCCGACAAAAGCAATGGTGTCGTACTCTAGCCCCTTGCTTTTGTGCACGGTGAGGAGTGGAATTTGGTCAGCGCCTTCGTACAAGTCCAGACAGTCGGTCCAGGTGCTAGTAGCTTTGGCGCACTCGACCAGATGGATGGTGAGCCCCTCCACAATCAACTGGGCCATATCGTTGCGCTGGTAGCGAACATGGGAGCGAACAATGCGCTCCATGTTGAGAAATTCGTAGACCTTGTCGATCACTTCAGCGGCGGCATCTTCGGACGGTGATTTGGCGTCCAGGAAGGCTCGCAACTCGCCCAGGAATTTCTCGAGAGCGGCCTCGGCGCAGTGAGTCCCGGAAGCGTCAGCTGACTCGATGCCGGCAAGAAACTCCACTGCCGACGACGCCGTCTGCCATGCCTGCGGCGCCTTCACCCGAGTGCCAAGACGCAGCAGAGCCAGCACAACCTGGGCGATATCATCGACCAGCAACTCCTGGAGGGAGACCTTGCCAACCATCTTGCTCTCATTGCGGATAGTTAGGTCTACGGCGGCAAAAGGAGGCTGCAGCTCCCTCTCAAACACGTCAGCTTTCTGTCGAACCAGCAGCGCGTAGTCGCGTGGCCGCGTCTGCCGCGCCGCCATGTCCATGGCCAACCACGTCGCCAGGTACGCAGCCTCGCCCGTGCGGTGAGAACTCGACCAAACCTGCACCACATCCTTGGCCAGCTCACCCACCGCTTGGGATTGAGTGGGGATGGCTCCGGCATCAAGCGCCTTGGCGACAACGTGCTGCACCCGTACCAGCTCGGATGAGGAGCGGAAGTTGAACAGCAAGGGCACCCGCTTCGCGGAAAAATCCGCCTCGAACTGCTCGAAGGCGTCCGCGCGGGCTCCCGCCCACAGCATGATGCGTTGCTTGTGGTCTCCCACCACGGTCACGCTCGCAGAGCTGCCCATGAATGCGGACTTGAGGAAATCATATTGGGCGAACGTCGTGTCCTGGAATTCATCCACGAAAACAAACGAGTAGGTCGACCGAAGCGCCGCCAGGATGTTGGGCGAGCACCTCAGTAACAGTTCAGCCAGCCGGTTCAGGCTCGAGAAGCTGAGGCTAGAAGGCTGGGATATGCGAAGTGCCTTCTGCCACCAAAAATTGCAAAGCAGCTCATGAGCGTTTGTCGCCTTCGCGGCAACCAGCGGCAGCTTGCTGTTGCCCAATACGTCCGCTTCAAATCTGAACAGATCGAGCTTGCCAATCTCGTGGCGCCACTCTGGTGGAGCTAGGGCGATCGTCCCGAGTTGGAAGGCCTTCAGATAGTCCCTGTCCGGGAACAGTATGTTGTAGGGCCTTGTCGGCCGCCACACCGAAGGAAGGGCGTTTAAAAACCGGTCGACGAGGCTTTTCGTCAGCGCATCGAACGTGAGCGATGAGAACCGACTCGCCAGTTCTGGCGGGCACCGCTCTTGCACACGCTTGGCGAGATTGGCCGCCGCGTCGGTCTTGAACGAAATCGCCAAGATGTGATGCGGCGGGCGACAGATACCTGTTTCAAGTAGATACGTCGCGCGCTGAGCCAAGAATTCGGTTTTCCCGGCTCCAGGGCCGGCAACTACGGACATGTTCCCTGTACTGCGCAACGCAGTCCATGCCGCTGGCTCAAGATCTGGAATTCCACGCGGCTTCCAGTCCTCCGGTACAACCCTCCGAGCGAAGTTCATAGAGGCCACCTCAGAGGCTCTTGCGCATCACTTCGATGAGTGCCACGAGGAGCTTCGGTGCAGAGGCTACGAGATCTTCATCGGACAGTTTGCTAAGGACGCGCACATGGGTACTCGGCTTTCCTCGACCCAGAAAGAGATACCTGTACCAGCGCAGCGCGTCGTCCTGGTCAGCAGGGTATGCGGCGTGATTGCCGCCCTCCCCAAGAACTGCATCCCGAGCGTCTGTACCGTCACGCGGGCCTCGCATTCCTTCTTCCAGTGCAGTGTATGCACTGTAGTAGGCCTGGAGCATTAGGTAGTCCAGGTCCAGCATCGTAGAGAAAAACACACTGCGCTCTTGCAGAAACTCCAGCCATGTATCGAGATTGCCCCTATCGACCATAATGTCGAAGTGCGCAAGGTTCCGTGCTGCATTAGGGTCGTCGGCAGCAATCTCATTGAACAGAGCGGACGGAGGGGTGCCGTTGGCTATCAGCTGCTGCAAAGTCGTCTTGATGCGTCCCCATCCACCACCCTGTCGGCCCCAATCCAGATCCAGCAGCGTCGCATGAGGGATGTCAAGCTCGTTGAGCAGCTTCCACATGTGGTTGACATGGCGCCCGCCTAGCGGAACTACGGCCACGAACGACCGGTCGATTTCAACGCCCATAGCCTTCGACAGCCGCGGGATAACTACCTCTTCCGTGGCCCCTTCGCCCAAGACGACGAACTTGGCGAAGTAGAGCTCCGGATAGCTGCGAACTGCCTCGTGGAGATACTTCGACGCGTCCTCCGCCTCAGCAGGCATTTCCACGGCGCGGATACGCGCTGTCCTGTTTTCGGTCAAACGAAAATGGCGGACAGCCTCAGGCTTTACGCGAGAGAGGATACTTGCGGAGTGGCTTGAGATGACTGCCTGCGCCTGGGCTGTACTGACCAAGGCTTCCACCTGAGCAAGGATTCGCGACAAGTAGAACGGCGCCAGCGTGTTTTCAGGTTCCTCCAGCGCGATGAGCGTGAGGGCTGGGATGGCGATGCTGCCAGGGACGAAACCGTGCTCGGCATCGCCTTTTGAAGCCTCCGCCTCAGCGTCTAGGGTCGCAGCCGTCAACGCCAGGTGAAAGAGTGACTTTTGCCCGTCGCTGAGTTCGTTGATGTCGCGGTCGCGTCCGTCATCGCCAGGCTGAAAGGTGACATCTACGTGACCAATGAACTCCTGCCAGCGCGTATCCACCGGACGGAACACCGGAATCGCGTCAGTGCCGGCGTCATGAAGGTCCTGCCAGCGCTGTTTTACCTTTTCTTCGATGCGGAGGACAGCCTGCTCTTCCCTGAATACCGTGTTTAATGTCTTGCCGGCACCTTCCAACGCCGTCTTCACCTTTCCCGACCATTGGATGGCCTTCCACAGGCGCCCCTTCAGCAACGCCGACACCTGCGAGGCGCCATCGCGCGTGGCCGGGATATAGAGCAACTGAATGCGAGAGCGGTCTGCACCCTTCAAGCTCACGCAGTCTGCGGACGTGTACTGGTCCAGCGACCGAACCGCCACGTAGGTTTCCTCGATGGCGCCCTCGACCGTACCGTCATCAACCCACGAGGCTTCCAGCCGCAGCCTGACCTTCAGCTTGCCTTTGTCATCAGCGGCCATCTGCTGGAAGAACTCCGGAACTGCCGTTGTCTCCGCGCCGTTGTCCAGCTCGGGGAATACCAAGATGGCCTCAAGGCTTAGTTCGCGCTGTAGCGGAACGGCCTTCTCGTATGCCGGCACGTGGAAGTCGCGTCGCCGCAGCCTGCGTTGATCGACGGTGATGCCGAAGAGCCGCTGCAGACACTGCATGACCGCAGTCTTCCCACTGCCGTTAGCGCCCACCAGCGCCGTAAGAGACGCGTCGAGAGAGAGCTTGGTACCTTGTGGGCCGAAGCACCGGAAGTTGGTCAGTGTGACCTGTTCGATGTACATGCTCACTCCATGAACGGACAAACCCAGGACGCCGATCGTACCCCCCCAATGTATCAGATTGTGAATTTCGGCCTATGATTTTGCCGCTCTTCAGCCAGAGCAACGCGCGCCTACGCCCGCATCAGGAAGCTAGAGTACCGTCACCACGGTCCACATCTCCCAGTTATCCAAACCGCCATCACGTTTGCCAGACGTGGAATATCTCCGTGCCGGGCCTAATAGGCCCCGCCGAAATTGACACGCTTCACGAGCCTCGTCAGAAACGAGCAGGCCGGTGACCTACCCTGTGCCCTACAAGTCGACAGCGCGAAAAGTATGTTTTTATCGACCTTGCAAGTGCATAAAAAGGGCATAATATAGGCACAACAACTGATAGTGAGAGCTCCTTGGCCGTCTTCATGTCCTCTTTCAGTGATCAATTCCGAGCAGACGACACTCCGTTTTTGTCGCCTCAGCGAGTATGCGACGCCTTCGGATTTCAGGTGCAGGAGCTGGCCGACCTAGCCCATGTTCACCGCAACACCATTCAAGCCCGCCCTCAATCACCGGCTTTACAAACGCAGTTGCAGAATTTGTTGGCAGTGCTGCAACTTGCCACAGACATGACGGGAGATATCTCGCGCGCCATATTTCTATTGCGCAATGAGCCGCTTCGCGTGTTCGATGGAAAGACTGCAATAGATCTAGTCAAAGCCGGTCGCGCTGAGGAGCTAAAAGGCTACCTGCGATCAGTTGAAGGTGGCGCAGCAGGGTGATCGGATTAAAGATTGCCGCAGCCACGGACTTACCGAATGATTACTATCTCACCACGCTAAAAATCGTTTGGAGATAACCAAATCTGCATACCTTTTAGGATCCCCTAGAAATAAAGGCACCACGCCAGCCTGTTCTCGATAGACGCGTCTGCTTGTGTAGAGCCCGTCTTGGCCAGACAACCAGTACATGCTCAGTGATGAGCGCAACAGAGCAGAAGCTCTTGGATCAATCGGTCCTTCATTCCCATCGTCTACCTGAGCTCCTTGCAGGAGCAATCCAGGCAAAAACGATAAGGGCAACTGATACTTCAAGCCGCGCACTTTGAATCCATTGTGAGCAAGCGCCGAAGCTACAGACATCTGCAAGCCTAAGAGACTTTGAAGTTGCAATGATCCACACTCTGCTTCGCCAACATTCGAATTTCCGAGGGATGAGCCACACCGGAGGCAACGCGCCAACAAAGGCACCTTTCTTTCTGACGTAACTCTGGCCTCATAGCGCTTTAACTCGATGACCGCGTTGCAAGCATGACAAGCCCCCAACATCGGCTGATGATGCGCAGGGCAAACCAC
This sequence comes from uncultured Burkholderiaceae bacterium, assembly GCA_937871985.1. The sequence continues at coordinate 6,275 of CALMPB010000412.1, read as the reverse complement.
CCAGAACTTGAAACGCCATACCGCGCGCCAGTAGGGCTCCACGCTTTCAGAGAGACACGCCGGACAATAGCTGGTGACCAGTCTCCCCTCCTGATCGGTTCGCAACCAGCGACGGACCCAGCTAACACCGCGACAAGGTGCAAATAGCGCGAATAGCCGCCTGACGCCATTAGTAGGGATATCAACCCGGCTCAATAGGCGCGAGATGGCAGTACCCGAGATATCCACATCCCAGTCGGCACGACCCTTAATATTTACGCTGGTTAGAAGCTGACAGAGAGACACACCGTGGAAAGCAGCGCAGCGCAGCATCCACGACAGGGGAAGCTCCTCTGCATAGGGTTCGGGCAGATAATAGAGCGATGCGTCCACTAAGTACCCCCATCCAGCGCGAGTTCAAGCTGAGCACCAAAGCCGCCATGGCTACCGCGCAGTTTCTGCCTCACGCCGAATCGCTTGCGCAACGAGCTCGCTATGGGATCACTTAGATCCTCGTACAGATCGTCTCCTAGAAGCTCTGTCTCACCACCAAATGCGCCAAGCTGCCCACAACGCTGCAGCCCTCTACCCACGACGTCACGCATCTCTGAACTGGATCTCTGCCGCACAAGTGTGCCTGGCTGTACGCTGGCCCCCTCATACATCGCAGACAACCCACATACACGCACCAGACGTTGCCGCATGTCCAGACCCATGCCATTCAAAAAACCAAAATCCTCTACGACATCTCGCTTCTCGCCGGAACTGAAAAGCTCAGCAATCTGAGCACTCCAAGCCTTTGCGTTACAGCGCGCAGCGACCCTAGGCAGCTCGACAAGCGAATGACCGCACCAACACATTGTCAGGGACGGCCGCCGCCAAGACAGCCGTCGATCACATGCGTTGCAATGATCGACCAATTCAAGACCGTGGGCCTCGCAAGCCACCACCATTGCCAGCTCCCACACAGCTTTCGCCGAACGATGCTCATCCAGGCAAAGAGGACAAACTTGCGGCCACGTGTGCCGCACCAAATAGCTTCGCTTGAAGAGGTGCCCCATAAAGGCTATACGTGTTGCGCCCCTGGTAACATATCGCTCAGGGATCGCCCGCCGCACGGATTCCGGCGAGCTACCAAAGAGGTATGCAAGCAAAGGGGCGGACTTAGCAGGTATGTAGCGATGCCCAGGGGATGCGACCAGCCCCGTCAATTCGGCAAACGAAATACCGTTAGCGTCAGCCATTCGGAGCGCGTAGCCGTTGCCGGACTCGTCGTGATGAATTTGACTTGTCGCCGGCAGAGGAAGCCCGAGCTTCTGATCAGAGAAAAGCAAAAGGATTCTCCTCATCAGGCAGGGCGCCTTTTTGCAGCCGGTACGCTTCCTTTAAAAGTGCGGCACAGACTCTGGTTTTATTTGTCGTAATGCCCAAACACACTGCGTGAATGAGCAAACTTTTCGCCATCCTCGGTGACCCTGCCGTCGCAAGGTAGAAGCGCCGGGCGATATCCTCTTCGCAGAGCGGTGATAGGTCGATCTGCGGGCTGTGTGCGACGAAACCCCTGAGGAACGCCAACCACTCTCCAGACAGTCTCAGCGGACTGAGCCTAGCCACGATGGGAATGCGTGTCGTCAGTTGTGCGTCCACTCCCTCCAGCCTGTCCATCGACTCCGTACCCACCAACACGACTGGCACATTGGTCAAATTCATGAGCCGCTTCACCCAATCCAAGATGACCGTGGCCACCTTGGTCCCGCCTGCCAAGAACACATGCTGGAACTCATCTATCGCAATGAGGCGGACTCTGTTTTGCGAAATTGCCTTCAGCAAGACGATGTTCACATCGTTGTTGGAAACAGACCTCGAGATGCCACTCAAGGCGTAGTTGAAGTTGGACAGGAGCTCAGCCTGGATCTGTGAGACCGAAGGGTTCTCCTTCAAGCTCCCAGAGATCACAGGGGTAGACCCTTCGAATCCATATCGCTCCTGGAGACGACGACCGACATATCTCATCAAGGTCGTTTTGCCTGACCCACTGGGCGCAGCGATACGAACGCCGGAGAAAATTCCAACCTCATTGCCTATCTGTACAGCGCTTTCGATCTGGCTCACTACGGCCTCGAAGCCTGGATGAGAGATGATCTGGTCGCTAAGCAGTCTTCCTGCCCGTACAGCCTCATCAGAGAAGATCATGGTCGGCTCCTCCAATGCACATCGTGGCTCATGCTGAACGACTCAAAGGTCGGGACTTCCCCCAGGGGCACCCGGATCTCTTCCGCGGTGACCAGTCTCTCCACGGGCACCGCAGGCTTAGCCGCTATCGGAGATCGGCCGTAGGGTGCGAGCGAAGTCATGCCTCGAAGCAAAGCTCTACTCTTGGCGTCCCGAATCAAGCGCTTACCACGCTCTATCGCTCCATCGAACATGTCCCGCAGCTCCGCCTCAGCGCGCAGGAATGCTTCATAGCTACCTTTTCCTTGTAGAGTTTCCTTGGCCTGCGCCCTGATCGTCCGGTGCTGCCTTAGGCTCAAACCTCTGGCGTAGTCTTCGTACAGACAAGGCACACTTATCCACGTCCGCGTCGATGGATCTCGTACCCAGATTGCGCCCAGGTCATTTGGGTCGTACTTCATTTCTGTACGGAAGGTAGGCGAACGCTGACGCTTTACAAGCTCGCCAAGCTCCGGACTCCTGTAAGGTAGGTACATGAACTCGACACCACCCTGGCGGACAGTTATGTCTTTTGACATGCCGGTGATTAAGGCGAGCTGGTCTAGCCCTGTGCAAACCACCGGAGCTGGTAGCGCATCAAGGTTGTCACGCATCAGATCCATTGGCCTCGCTAAGGAGCGACCGGGGATCGAAAAGGGATGTACATCTACTGCCCATTTGGTCAACGCTGCGCAAAGATCGGAGAACATGATGCAAGCGCTATTGAGTGGGTTCTCACGATCAGCAATGGCAGTTGGCTTCTTAGGTCGCCCCTCTCTGGGCAGAATACCCGTGATGTCGCCAATCGTGCGCTCCACAGTAGGCTTGAACCAAGGTTTCCTAACCGGGCAGTACTCAAGCTCGCAGCCAAGGGCCAATGCGATCTTCTTCAGTTGGGGAGACTGAAATGCCAAGCCGTTATCCACGACCAGGCATTCCCACAACCCAGGCGTAAGCCACTCATTCGCGGTGGGGATGGGTTTGGTCAAATGATCTTTAGGTTCCAACGCCAGGCGTAGCGTCTGGCTCAATCGACCTAGACTCTCCCCCTCGAAGCTCAGATACATCGCAAGTACGTACCCAGAGAACGAGTCCACCAGTATCGTCACGGTAGGTCTGCCAATAGGCAGGCCACGGTCATCATCGATGACATACAAGTCGAGTTCTGTGTGATCCATCTCCACCCGCTCCATCGGTCTCCTGGCGTAGATACCGCCGGTGGAATGCCTCCATTTGGCATTTGCGGCTGCTGGCCCCAAACGCGCTCTATCCCGCTCGTAAGCCGGAACTTGCAACGCCATGCGATGGAAGGTCGAGAAGCTGGGAGGCGTTTTCTCCGTACGAGGGCTTTCACTTCCCGCACTTTTTAACTCGGCAAGCATGCGCCGGTATGTGGTGACCAAACTGTCGCCGTTACGCCGAAAATAGAACCGCTTTAGGACTGACCACGCTGCGTCGGACACTACAGGATCCACCTGTGCCTTTCGTGGTCGCATCACGTTCTTAGAGATCAGAGCGGCAGGATTTCTGCCCGTGCTTTCGTAGGACACCAACCACCTAAGCACAGACGACACTGACGGAGGATGGCGATCTTGCAGGACCTCTGCAATGAGTGGCAGAACTTCTGCGACACGCCTCCTGTTGCCACGGGTCACTCCGCGACGACGCATAGCAAGCACATAGTCCTGACGTCGTTGCCAGGTTGACCGCTGAGTTTCATCGAGCATCTGGACAGCCACTACCGCTTCCATGTGATCTTCTTTACCTCCATGGAAATGGGGCGACTCGGTATGCCCAACCACCCGAATCTTTCCGCTTGCGACTTGACGCTGCAGATCGACTAACTGCAAGGTACGAAAGGCGCCAGTCCGCACATCCTCTAGCTGAACTGTGTGCGGATCGAGCATCCGATAGAAGGCAAAGTGCCGCTCACCAATCTGCACAACGAAGCCACGTACTAGCGGAAAGATAGCCATCGTCGGCCTCCGTAATGGATTTGTGGTCGTAGACCATGTCTAAGCTGAGATCACCGCGCAGAAACAGACAGCGAAGCCCTACCAAACCAAGTGCTTGATGAAAGAGGAGCCCACAAGCTTCCGACACGTCGCCAAGCGTTTGCGGATACTCGATCTGTGAGGGGGTTGCCAAAAATCTCTGTGCAAGTGACGAGCTGTCGGCGCATCGCGCATACCGAAGCACGAGAGCCGCGCGCTCCGAGCGACCGCCCTGGTGAATTTCTTCGTCCGTTGATAGAAGGAAGTGGTAGCCGTGGCTCTTAAGGCTTGCCGCTGCTTCGTGGAGCTTTGCTCGGTGCTTCTTGACGGAACTCCTCGGCTTGACCTCGACGACGAGAGGATTGCCCGAGGCGCAGCGAATCAAAAAGTCTGGTGTATAGGTACTGCCGCTAGGCAAGCTGAGCTTGAAAGGCTGAGATTGGATCGATGTGACGCCCGGGCACAAAAGCGCGATACGAATGAAGCTTTGCTCCAGCAAGCTTTCGTATTGGATCTGCGTATCTTGGAACCATGGGCAACTGACATAACCGACCCGCCGGTGCGGTGAACGAGTCACCACCTGCCGGCCTGGTGTTTGCAGCATAGGGTCGCCTCCGTAAGGCAATAGGTAGCCCGCGACTTGTCGAAACAAGCCGGGAATTTGCTTGACTGGATTGCACAGCGGAGGGAAACTTGACGTACCCCTACAGCAAGCTTCATCTGCTGTGCGCGCCGGTCAGCTTTCGAGTTGATCGGCGTTGCTTTTTCTACATGGTCCTCTCCTTTTGCGCTAGCAGATTTGCTGCATCGATCGATGCGACTCGCGCGTCCCGATCAGACTCAGCAGTCCGCTCGCGAACGACAGCCTGGACGACAGAGTCAATGATCCGGTAATCCTGCTCTCTCAACCGCGAATCATTGGTAAAAATGCGCCTGGCCAACTCTCGCGCAGCGGTCTGCCCGTTGATTCGCTCTATATGCAATAGGGTCAGCTCGTTCAAAGCAGCACGCGTCAGCATCTCCTCTTCACAAGGAGTGAGAAGCAGTGCTGCAATTAAACGCTTGAGAACAGCATCACGAGGAGGCGGTCGGCGCCCGCGCTCTAGAAGGGTGATGTACGACGGGTCTACGTCGGCAAGAGACGCAAGACGATTGGCGTGCATGTCCCGACGCTTCCGCAAGCGTTCAAGGCAAGTACCGAAATCGTTAGACATCGCTGTCAATTTAGCGTCCCGATTTTTGAGAGGTGCAGTCAATCGTCCGCACGGATTGCGTCGTTTTGCAACTGGCACACTTCGGACTATATTGCCTCCTCTCAGCCATCGCATCCGCTAAAACACCGCATTCAGAAGAGAACGCCCTCAGTTGAACAGTTGACCGCGGAAAAATAGGGATCAAGCCGCGTCACGAAAAACCAGACAAGCTCGTTCGTCTGGCTTACAACCTCTGGACGTCAGGCGACTTTTGGCTCGGCAGACCGAAGACTTGAGGGGGGCGGCGATTGAACTGCTGTCAGCGCTGGGAAAGTACAGCGGTTCAGGCCGCCAGCCTTCTGAAGAACACTGGGAACACGTAAAAGTAGAGGAAAAACTTGCAGGCTGAACCGAGGCGACGCGCGCTTCGAGTGGCCCTGTGAATGTGCAGGCAAGGGAATCCCTTAGCACCAGCTTGTAGGGCAAAACCAGCCTACCGATCGCACCAGGGCTTGCTTATCGGAAATTCCCGAATTCCAAACTGGGTGAGAAAAATTCCAAGTTGGATGAAATTCGACAGGCGATATGGGGCGGAAGCGGTCTGCCGTCGTAGCCAGCGCGCGCCTGATTGAATGAACGCTTATGAACCGAAATTCAGCTTGGATGAATTTATTAGGGGCGCAACAACCCTCGCGATTGATTCCGGGATTTCCTCCCCGCCATATGTAACAGCCCCCTGCCCCCCCTTGAACCCCGCCACATCATCCCTATAATTAGCACTCGACTCCGGTGAGTGCTAACAATCCTCCCGGGCCCAACCGATCATTCACTTTCTTCTTAAGTAACAGGAGTTCCTCATGGCCTTGCGTCCCCTGGGCGATCGCGTGATCGTCAAACG
>CALMPB010000411.1 GCA_937871985.1 uncultured Burkholderiaceae bacterium | reverse complement strand
GAACCCATCGAGCCGAGCGCCTGGCGCTGGTACTACGAAGAGGTGGGCAAGGGCGAGGCGGTGATCGTGGACACATGGTGGCAAACCGAAAACGGCGGTTTCCTGTGCAGCACGGTGCCCGCGCTCGATGCCATGAAGCCCGGCAGCGCCGGCCCCGCCCTGCCGGGCATCTACCCGGTCATCTACGACGATGACGACAAGGAAGTGCCCAAGGGTTCCGGACAGGCCGGCAATATGTGCATCCGCAATCCCTGGCCGGGAATCATGCAGACCATCTGGGGCAACGACCAGCGCTTCGTCGACACGTATTACAAGCGCTATTGCAAGAACCCCAAGAGCAAGGACTGGCGCGACTGGCCCTATATGTCGGGCGACGGCGCGATGCAGGCGGAGGACGGCTATTTCCGCATTCTCGGCCGGCTCGACGACGTCATCAATGTCTCGGGCCACCGCCTGGGCACCAAGGAGGTCGAGTCCGCCTGCCTGACCGTGCCCGAAGTCGCGGAAGCCGCGGTGGTTCCCGTCATGGACGAGATCAAGGGGCGGGTGCCCGACGTCTATGTTTCCTTGACCCCGGGTGCGGAGAACTCGGACGATATTGCCAAGCGGGTCGTCAAGGCGTGCGAGGACATGATCGGCAAGATTGCGCGGCCGAGACAGGTTTTCATCGTGCCCGACATGCCCAAGACCCGATCCGGCAAGATCATGCGCCGTGTGCTGGGCGCCATCTCCAACGGACGCGACGTCGGCGACGTAACGACCTTGGCGAATGCAGCGGTTGTGGACGAGATCCGCACGATGGTGCAGGGCAAGCAGGCTGCTTCGGGTGAAGGGCAGCCCAAGCAGTAGTGGAGAGCCTTTCCAGGAATACGCCTATGGAACGGAAAATTTCGAAGGAAACGCTGAGCGAAGCCGCCGAGGCGGTACGGTCCGCTTGCCTGCGCGCGGCGATGGAGGGGTACGAGAGGGCGGGGCTGGGCGGTTTGTGCGAAGAGGGCCGCTGGGAGATGGTGGTCGATGCGATCCAATCGCTGGACGTCGATGCGGTCGTGAGCAACGCCGTGGGCGGAGCGTCAGGACTCTTTGATGAAATCGATGAAAGCCCGCAGGGGCGCGGGAACCAGGCGCCGTCCGGGGTAGTAAAGAAAGGGGCCTGAGAAGTGCAGCCACCATGGCTCGAGCACGGGTTCGAGGGCGCCGCTGTCGAGGTGGGGGCGCAGCCAGTCCTCGAAAAGATAGATGACGCCCGTGCCGGCGATGGCGGCTTCGACGGCAAGGTCGGTTCCCCCGCCGGCGCGAACCAGCAGCGGCCCTGTGGGGTCGATCCGCAGCAGGTTGCCGTCCCGCTCGAATTCCCAAGACGTCATCACCCCGCTGGAAAAGCGGCTGCGCAGGCAGGCGTGGCCAAGCAACTCGCGCGGGTGCTTCGGCCGGCCGTGGCGGTCGAGGTAAGCGGGGGAGGCGGCCGTGGCGAAGCGCTGGACGCGCGGCCCGATGGGCACGGCAATCATGTCCTGCTCCAGCCTATCGTCGTAGCGGATGCCGGCGTCGCACCCGGCCGCGATCATATCGACAAAGCTGTCTTCGGTAATGATTTCCAGGCGGATGTCGGGATAGGCGGCCAGGAAGGGCGGAACGATGCGGGGCAGCACGAGCCGCGCCGCGCTGACCGGCACATTCAGGCGCAGCGAGCCTGTTGGCGTGTCGCGAAAGCCGTTCACGACATCAAGGGCGGCCTCCACTTCCGACAAGGCCGGCCCAAGCCGCTGGAGCAGGCCCTCACCCGCCTCGGTGGGGACGACGCTGCGCGTGGTTCGGTTCAGCAGCCGCACGCCAAGCTGGGCCTCCAGACGGCGAACCGCCTCGCTCAGCGCGGAAGCGCTGCTGCCGCTTGCCCGCGCGCCTTCGCGAAAGCCGCCGGCGCGCGCCACGGCCAGGAAGGCGTTCAAATTGGCCAGATCCACTTTCAAGGTGTGTTTTATTGTGCGTAAATCAGTACAGTATGTATTGATTGAATGCACTTATCAAGTAGATGGAATATGTCTACGATGTCTCATCGCTCATTGAAAGGAAATCGGCCATGTCCAATACTCAGTCATCCGGTACGTTCGTTCTGGGCCGCCGCCCCGTAAAGCGGCTGGGCTATGGCACCATGCAACTGGCGGGGCCGGGTGTGTTCGGGCCTCCCAAGAATCGCGATGCGGCGCTGGCCGTGCTGCGCGAAGCCGTTGCGTGCGGCGTCGATCATATCGACACCAGCGATTTCTACGGCCCGCACATTACGAATCAGTTGATCCGCGAGGCCTTGCATCCTTATCGGGACGATCTGGTCATCGTCACCAAGATCGGCGCCCGGCGCGGGGAGGACGGCTCGTGGCTGCCGGCGTTTTCACGCGAAGAACTGATCCAGGCCGTGCATGACAATCTGCGCAACCTCGGCCTGGACGTTCTAGAGGTCGTCAATCTTCGCTGCATGTTCGGCATCCATGGCCCGGCGGAAGGATCCATCGAAGAGCCGCTCACGGCCGTTGCCGAGCTCCAGCGGCAAGGTTTGGTGCGCCATATCGGGCTGAGCAATGTGACCGCGGCGCAGATTGCCGAAGGGCGCCGGCTTTGTGAAATTGCCTGCGTGCAGAACCAGTACAACCTGGCGCATCGTGACGACGACGCCCTTATCGACGACCTGGCCCGGGAGGGCATCGCCTACGTGCCGTTTTTTCCGCTGGGCGGATTCAACCCATTGCAGTCTTCCACTTTGTCCGGCGTTGCCGAGCGGCTGAAGGCCACACCCATGCAGGTCGCGCTTGCCTGGCTGCTGCGCCGGTCGCCCAACATCCTCCTTATTCCTGGCACGTCGTCGGTCGATCACTTGCGGGAAAACCTGGCCGCGGCCGAGCTTGTGTTGCCGGACGACGCGATTCGGGAGCTGGATGGCGTGGCGGGCGCGGCTTGATACGGGCGTGTGTGGGCGTTGGCGTAAATCTTGCTCAAGCAATTCCGACGACGACCAGCAAAGTCCGCTCGACCGCTCGCATTTTGTCCGCACTCAAACGTCCAAAAGCCGGCCCCGCTTTTGAGCGGGGCACAGTGGCTACTTTATCAACCATGATTTGTGACAACGCTTGCAAACCATTGAGCGTGTCGGGTTCGACGATAATGCGAAACGTGACATCTCTTATTTCGCTGGTCACAGGGCAGATCAATACACTATCGAGCTCGTTCAGGAGATCTGATTGAATGACCAAGGCTGGCCGGGGTTTGCCATAGCTGCCTTGCAGCGACACGACGACGAAATCACCTCGGTGGATCATTTCCAGCCTTCGGTATCGTCGGCTGCTGCCTCGGTGAACGCCAAGACGTCAAGTTCGGCTGGGTCATTGCGTAGTGCGAGGCACTGTTGTCTGACCCGGTTGATGTAATCGGATGCGCGTGTGTCCGGAACCCATAGTTGAATCGGCCGCATTCCGTTCGCACGCAACCGTTCGCGATGCCGCGCTACTTTTTCAGTGGATGCGTTGCTCATGATAGTCTCGAAATTGGATGGTCTGGTTTCATGTTACCAGACATGATATGGATAATGCAACTAACCCGAGCCTTAGTGCATAAATCCCGATCCGGCAACCTCGTGTAGAGCCGATGGTCTATGGTTGTACGCGGGGACCCGCTTTGCTGCGTCATTCCCAGCGTTGATGGTAGGAAAAGGTCGGCAGTTTCCAGCCGAAATGGATGGCGAGCAGGCGCAAGGCCAGGCCGCCGGTAAAGCAGATGGCGGTGTTGAGGTCGATGTCGGTGTCGAAGGCTCTTAGCGACAGGAACAGCGCACACACGGCCAGCGAGACGCTGGCATAGAGCTCGCGCCGGAACACGACCGGCACCTGGTTGCACAGCACGTCGCGCAGGATGCCGCCGCTGATGCCGGTGAGCATTCCCGACATGATGACGACGACGGTCGGGTAATTGAGTTCAAGCGCGATACTGCAGCCTATCAGCGAGAACGCGACCAGGCCCATGGCGTCGAGCATGAGGAAGATGCGGTGCAGATGGTGCATGTGCCGTGCCAGCAGCGTGGTCAGCAGGCCGGCGGAAATCACCAGGTAGACATAGAGTGGATGCTGGGTCCAGCCTATCGGGAAGTGGCCCAGAATCACGTCGCGGATGGTGCCGCCGCCCAGGGCGGTGACGAAAGCGATGACCGCGACGCCGAAGATGTCCATATTTCGGCGCCCGGCGGCCAGGGCTCCCGACATGGCCTCGGCGGTGATGGCAACGAGGTAGATGACGAGCATCAGGTCGATTGCCGATTCATGAGTGAGGGGCATAAGTTGTCGTGTCGTTGCGGGCGCGGCAGGCCCGGGGTGAGAGTATTGCTTAGTGTATATGCTTCAGGCCGCCGGACTGCAGTAATTTGGCCGTCAATGGCAAAGCGTGTGTCAAAGTGCGGGTTTTATCGCTGTTATAGTGCCATGGCAATCCGGGTATCCAGGCTTCGGACATCCAGACTCCGGCTTTGCAACCCGGACTGCTTTCACCCCCAGCAACCAGGCCAATCAAGTGCATACACATCCTACCGTTGCGTCGCCGGAGATCGGCTTCCGTCTGATCCGGGCATCGGACATTACTCCTGTTCCATGGAAGAACGGCGGCGGCACGACCCGCCAGATCGCCATTTTCCCCGAAGAGGCGAACCTGGATACCTTTGTCTGGCGCGTCAGCGCGGCGGCTGTCGGCCAGGCCGGCCCGTTTTCCATTTTTCCAGGCATCGACCGCCACATCGTCGTTACGGGCGGGGAGTCCATGGTGCTGGTCGATGCCGCCGACCAAAGCCGGCATGGCTTGCGGCGCGGCGAACCGTTCGCGTTCGCAGGCGAGGCCGTATTGTCCTCTGAATTGCCCGCGGGCCCCATACAGGATTTCAATCTCATGGTTCGGCGAGGCCGGGGGCTGGCGGGCGAACTTGCCGTAAGGTGCGCCGCGCAGCGGCTTGCTCTATGTGCGGGAAGCGCCGTCTTGCATTGCGTGGAAGGCGTGTTCACGGTATTGCCGGAATCCGGGCCGGCAAGCGGCTACCGGCTTGCCGCGGGCGACAGCCTGCTGGCGACGCTGCCGTCTGGCTGCCGCGCCGCCGTCGACATCGTGCCGGAACAGGATGGCGCAATGCTGGTCGATGCCCGCATACGCAAGGCTTAGGTTTGGCGCGCGATCTAACGGTTGGTTAACGCGGTGGCTGGACGCCGTTCGCAGCGGCGTTGTCGTTGAATCCGAGTTTCCGGGAGATTTGCCGGGCGGTGGTCAATACGTGGCGAGAGAGCTCGGCCTCGGTTTCCCGCAGGCCTGGATCCAAGGTGGTGATGCTGACGCCGCCGGCCAGTCCGCCGGACGCATTCAATATTGGGCAGGCAATGGCGAAGACGTTGGGATACAGGGCGCCCATCGAGCTTGCGTAGCCTTTTTCCTTGATGCCGGTCAACTGCTCCAGCAGGCCGGGCAGTGTCATTGCGACGGCTGCGCCATCGAAGGCGTCGGAAGGGCCGTACAGTTCCTCTACTTCCGAACGCGTCAATTGCGACAGCATGGCCAGGCCGATGGCGGAGGCGTGAGCGGGCGAACGGTCGCCGATTTCCAGATAGTCCACGCCGCCTTCTTTTGCCGGCAGCCTGGATACATAGACCACGTCGCGCTTGTCCAGAACGGCCAAGTGTATGGAAGAGGAAGTAAGGTTGCGCAGTTGTTCGAGCTCGACACGGGCTAGTTCCGGCAGCCCCAGCGATTGCAAATACGACAGCCCCAGCGACAAGACCTTGGCGGCCGGCCGATAGTTGGGCACTTGGTCGACGCGTTCAATATAGCCCTCTGCTTCCAGGGTGTGCACGAGCCGGAAAGCCACCCCTCGAGTCAGGTTGAGCCGGCGGCTGATCTCGACCAGAGGCAGGGGGGTGCGCGCTTCCGCTAATAGATGCAGAGTTCGGAGTCCGCGCGCGAGGGCTATTGCCAAATATACGTCGTCTGGTTTTTGTTTGGAGGCGGAACGGTCGTCGGTCATCGGATGAAGGTCGCTGTTTCGGGTCTATGACTTCTATATTGTCTTTATAAAGTGGCTATCTGCCGTCTTTTGTGACTATTTCCGGCCATGGAGGCCGCAAAGAGCCATTCTAATCCAAGAGTGGAGCTGCCTGAAGGCATATTTTAGCTTGTTTTCTTAAACGTAGTTTCAATTTTATTGACATGGCTGCTTGCTGGTTCTTATAATCCTCCTTATCAATTTTTTTAAACGTTGTTTAAGATTTTTAAAAACCTTGAACAGCACCACTAAAAGAAATCTTTCAGGAGACAAAATGAAAATCGGAAACTACGGCTCATCCATATTGGCGCTGGTTTTTGCGGCGACTTCAACGTTTGCCGCAACGGCAATGGCAGATGAACGCCCGGCGCAAAAGCTTGAAGAAGTCATGGTGTTGACGCCGGCCCCGCCCACCCTGCCGGCTTTTGCTCCATGGGTCATTGCACAGTCCCGCGGTTATTACGCTGAACAGGGCTTGAAGGTGAATCTGATGGCGGCCAATGGCGGGGCGGTTCAGGTGGCCAAGCAGGTCGGCGCGGGCATTGCCATAGCGGGCAGTTCGGTGGGCGATGCGCCGATGTTCCTGCGTCCTCACGGGGTGCCGATCAAGGTGGTTGCCGTGCTGGGAGGGCGCTCGCTACTGCAGGTCGTGGTATCGGCAAACAACAAAAGCATCAAGTCGCCGGCCGATTTGAAGGGAAAGACGATAACCGCAGGTTCCTATACGGACTCGGTCTACTACAACTTTCTCGGCATGATGGCTAAATACGGCATAAAGAAAACCGACATGAATGTACAGGCCGCAGGGCCGAACGGGGTGTGGAAGCTATTCGCAAGCGGGTCGGCCGATGCCATGATCTCCACGCCGGACTGGACGGCGGCCGCGGTCGAGGCGGGGACCAAGGTAAAAATATTCTATGCGGAAGATTATTTTCCCAGTCTGGCACAGGCCATCGTCGCGTCCGATGAAATGATCCAGAAGCGTCCCGATCTGATCAGGAAGATTGTGTCGGCGACGTTGCATGCCATGAAAGACATCATGGACGATCCCGATGGGCTGGCTAAAGAGTTCGTCAAGGTCGTGCCCGGCTATGAGGGCAAGGAAGACTACGTTTCGAAGATCATCAATGCCTATGCGCGAGACGTGTATCCGGGGCAAAAAGTGCTGGGAAAAATGGACGTCAAGCGGTTGCGGCAATTGCAGGACTTCTATGTCAGCGAAGGTCTGCTCGAAAAGCGGGTTCCTCTGGATGAAGTCTATACCAACCAATTCGTAGAGTAACCGGCAAAGAAGCGAGAAACCTATGTTGATTGAACACCTGACTCCGGCCATCGGTTCGGAAATACACGGCCTGGATCTTTCGGATGGCGCAGCGGTGGCAAAGCACGCGCAGGCGCTTAGGGATGCGCTGGCCGAACGGCAAGTCCTATTCTTTCGCGATCAGACATTGTCGCCCGAGGCGCAAGTATTTTTCGCCAGGACGTTCGGCGAAGTGCTGCCGGTGGCATCGACGTTTCCGGTTCATCCCGATAATCCTTATCTGGAGCTGCTGATCAGCAAGGGCAAAAAAACGGGAACCGACGTTTGGCATGCCGACATGACATGGCAAAAACAGCCGCCGGCGGCAACCTGCCTGTATGCCCAGGACGTGCCGGCAACGGGAGGCGATACCATGTGGGCCAGCATGGCCAGCGCGTTTGAATCGCTTGACCCCGCTTTACAAGGCTACCTGGCAGGAATGACCGCAGTGCATGACTGGGAGGCGCCCGAATTGGTGCGAAGCCTTATGGGGCAGGAAAATGGCGCGCAGCGCTATCAGGAGATGCGAAGGGAGTTTCCCCCGATCGACCAGCCTGTGGTGCTTACGCATCCGGTAACGGGCCGCAAGCAGTTGTTCGTCAATTCTTTATATACGACCTTCATCAACCACATGAGCCGCGATGAGAGCGCCACTTGGGTGGCCTATCTTAGCGGCCTGGCGAAGATTCCCGAATGGCAGGTGCGATTCAAATGGCGCAAGGGCTCTGTGGCGGTATGGGACAACATCGCCACTCAACATTACGCCGTGAACGACTACCATCCATCGGCGCGGCGGATGCACAGAGTCACGATACGCTGAACGGGTCAGTCGATCTTGTGCAAGGCCGAGCCTTTGTGCATGGCGATATGGTCGGTTTTGTCGCTTTTGATTTCATACTGCGGGTCGTCCGCGCTGGCGTGGTGCGTATAGCCTTTGTGCGGAAAATCCTTGGTGTGAATTTCGATGATCCGGCCGCTGACCCGGCCGGCTTCGGAGTTCCAGCCTACGTGGTCGCCGATTTTGAATTTCGTGGTCATGGTGTTGCCTCGAAGTGTTCCGCCATCGCCCGTTTGGCCATCCGCCTGGATGCGGCGACCGACTCATCGTCCAGGGCGGTGCCCTGGACGGAAAAGAAGGTCACGTTCTTCAGGCCTATGGTTGCCAGCGCGGCTTTCAGATAGGGGGTCAGAAAGTCGGGCTGTCGGGCGTTCTCGCCCGAGTACCTGCCGCCGGACGATACCGCGACGAATACCGGGCGGTCCGGCAGTATGCCCACCTTTCCCTGCGGGGTGGAATGAAAGCTGCGGCGCACCCGCACGACGTGGTCTATCCAGGCTTTGAGTCCTGACGGGATCGTGTAGTTGTGCATGGGCGTGGCGATTACGATGGTGTCCGCTTTTTCCAGGGTTTGTATCAGTTGCTCGGATTGGGCCAGAGTGCCCGGGCTGGCGCCGTCGCCGGGGAGGCGGCCGTAGCCCAGCGCGTTGGCGTAGTCCGTGTCGACATGGGGCAAGGCGCCTACGTGCAGTTCGTTCATGGCAAGCGGAGCGTTGGCGCGCCGTTTTTCCAGATGCGCGATGATTTCCAGCGAAAGCCGGTAGCTTTCGGACTGCGTGCCGCGCGGGCTGCAAACGATGTGCAATAGGTTCATCAGCCGCCCTCTGCCAAGGGTTTGCCGAAACGTATGGCGCTGGTCAACAGCCCCCACCGGAAGTAGAACCGCTGCGCCAGGGCGTTTGCAAGGCCTGTGTCCAGCACCAGCCTTTGGCATGCGGTGTTGCGGGCGATGATTTCCAGTTCGTCCAGCAGCTTGGCGCCCCATTGGCTGCTGCGGCTTTTTTCGGTGACGATCAAGTCGTCCACGTAGAGGAAGCGGCCGTGTATGAGGTTTTCCTGATGCCGGTATCCGGCCAGGGCGATGGCCTTGCCGGCCTGCCACACGGCAAGGAGTTGGTAGCTTTCCCGGCGCATCCGCGCGATGCGTTGCAGGAAGTCGGCCTCGTTTTGCAGATTGGGCCGTAGTTCCTGCATGACGGCAAAGCAGGCGCGCAGGTCATCATCGGTTTCGGCGTGGCGTAGTTCAGTATCGTTCATGTAGGGCTTCTTTAGGCGGGTGTGTCAACAGGCCCTGGTCGGTTTGAATGTTCAAGGGCACTACCCATGCTAAGACTGGAATGCCATAATTAAAAGATCCATAAATCAATATTGCGACTAGGCCATGCCTTCCTTCAAGAATCATAGCCTGTTGACGGTGGATCCTTCCGAGGACCAGCCGTTATACCGGCAAATCTATCTACGTTTCCAGGGGGCCATTGCCGACGGTCTGCTCAAGCCGGGCGGGCGCATCCCTTCGGCCAGGGCGCTGGCCAAGGAACTGGGGCTGGCCCGGGGAACCGTCGAAACCGCATATGCTTTGCTGGCTGCGGAAGGGTACGTCGAGCCCCGAGGCCAGGCCGGCACCATTGTTACCCCCGGGCTCGTGGCGCCTCAGGCCATGGCGGTGAAGCCTGCTCCGGTGTCGAGCAGGCATGGCGAAAAGTTCGGCTGGCATCCGGCCGCGGTGCTGCCTTTCCAACTGGGCCTGCCCGCGCTGGACGCCTTTCCCCGGAAAATCTGGGCGCGGCTTGGAGCCAGGCACTTGCGCTCCATGCAAGCCGTCGAGATGGCCTATCCACCGGTGCAAGGGTTATATGGCTTGCGCCAGGCCATTGCCGCCTATCTGCAAATGGCGCGTGGAATCGCTTGTGCGCCGGAGCAGGTGTTCATTACTTCGGGGTATCGGGACACATTGCATCTGATCGCCAGGGCGCTGCTCAGCCAGGGGGATCAAGTCTGGGTGGAAGACCCGGGTTATCCGCCCACGCGAAAATTGCTTGAGCAGATGGGCGTCGAGCTGGCTCCGGTTCCGGTCGATGACAATGGGCTGGTGGTGTCGAGGGGCATGGAAAGCGCACCCGACGCCAGGGCGGCGGTGGTGACCCCGGCGCATCAAAGCCCGCTATGCCTGTCGCTTTCCTTGCCCAGGCGGCTGGCATTGCTGGAATGGGCCAGGCAAAAAAACGCATGGATCATCGAGGACGACTACGATGGCGAATACCGGTACGCAAGCCGGCCGCTGCCGGCCCTGAAAAGCCTGGATCGGCATGGCCGGGTATTGTATGCGGGCACGTTCAGCAAGGTCATGTTCCCCGGCATACGGGTGGGCTATCTGGTCGTGCCCGGATCCCAGGTAGAACGGTTCGGGCGAGTCCGGGAGGTGTTTTCAGCCGGTGTTCCCGAGCTCGGCCAGGCGATCCTGGCTTCCTTCATGAATGAAGGGCATTTCGCGCGCCACATCCATCGGATGAGAAAGCTTTACGCCGAGCGCCGAACCGCCGTGGCGGCGGGGCTGAGCCAGGTGCTGGGTGCGGCGGGCATGCATATCCAGCCGCAACCGGGCGGCATGCATTTGGTGCTGCGGCTGGGTGGGCGCCAGTCGGACAAGGCCCTGAATGCATTGATGCGCGAGCATGGCATGTTTGCCGAAGCGTTGTCGGGCTGGGCGACGCACGCCGAGGTTCAGCCGGGGCTGCTATTGAGCTTTACCAATATCGAATCGCAACGTCAGGCGCAGCAGTTGGGCAAACGCATTCTGGCCTTGATCTAGTTGCGGCGCCGGCATCGCGAAACGGCGTGAGCCGATTGCGGCAGCCTGCGTTACGGGCGGGGGCTTGCGAGCTTGGGCGCCGGCAGCATGGCCTATGCCGAAAACCGGTTCTTGCCGCTTTTTAAATAGGCCAAGTTCCGTCAATATTTTACTGTCGAGCATAGGGCGGCAGCAGCGGTTGCCGTTGCGCGCAGGAGCTGTCGATTCAAAAGCGCCGCGCCTGGATCTTTATTTTTTGATAGGAGTCGTTATGAGTGCACGTTTGAATTACTTTGAAGTTTCTCCCGATATCGCCAAGAAATACCTGGATTTCAGCACCTCCATGAAGAGCAAGCCGGTGGTGAAGGAGTTCGGCATCCTGGTAACGATGCGCGCTTCCCAGCTCAATGGCTGCGCATTTTGCCTGGACATGCACGTCAAAGAAGGAAAAATCCACGGCGAACGCGAGCTGCGCCTGCACCATGTCGCCATCTGGCGCGAGTCGCCCTTGTTCAACGCGCGCGAGCGCGCCGCCCTGACCTGGACGGAAGCGCTTACCCAGATACCGGCGCATGGTGTCAGCGACGACATCTACAACGAAGTGCGCGCCCAGTTGTCGGAGCAGGAGATCTCCGACCTGACGTTCCTGGTGGTGGGAATCAACGGCTGGAACCGCTTGAACGTTGCTTTCAGAACCGTTCCCGGTTCGTCGGACGCGGCGTTCGGGCTGGATAAGGCCGGGCTTTCTTAAGCCTGTTTTCCGCTCGGGTACAGCAGGATGGAGCCGGAGGTTTGTCCGGCTTCCATCGAGCTCCAGCGTGCGCCTGAAGGTTTCGCCGCCTACTCCATCGATGGCGTAGTCTAGGCTCATATAATGGCTTAGATCCACGACCCGCAGGCAGCCGCATCATGAAACTACGAAAGCGCGTTGTGTTTTGCCTACCGCTCATCTTTTCGGGGATGACGCTGATCGCTGGTTGCGCCACCGCTCCTTCGCTGGAAAACCGGCCGGCTTCGCATGCCCTTTCGGTCGATGGGTCATTGGCCACGACGCTGGGCAAGGCCGAAGCCAGCCTAAGCGCGGCCCACCCCGGCAAGACCGGCATCCACATGCTCTCGAACGCGCGCGAGGCCTTTGCGGCGCGGGTGCTTCTGGCACGAGCCGCGCAGCGCACACTCGACGTCCAGTACTACATCTGGCACAAGGACCTGACAGGCACGTTGCTGTTCCAGTCGTTGAACGCCGCGGCCGAGCGCGGCGTGCGGGTGCGCTTGCTGCTGGACGACATGAGCACTTCGGGGCTGGATCCCATACTGGCCGCGCTTGATACGAGCCCGAATATCGAGGTGCGTCTGTTCAACCCGTTTTTCATACGCTCGCCGCGCTGGATCAACTACATAAGCGATTTTTCCCGTCTGAACCGCCGCATGCACAACAAGTCGTTCACGGTCGACAATCAAGTCACCATCGTCGGCGGACGCAATATCGGCGACGAGTATTTCGGGGCGGCGGACGATGTGGTGTTCGCCGATCTCGATGTTCTTGCGATCGGTCCGGTGGTCAAGCAGGTATCGGCCAGCTTCGACAGCTATTGGAGCAGCTTGTCATCGTATCCGGTAAGCCTGCTTATGCCGCCGGGCAACCCGGCGCTGCTTCGGGATCTGGCCACCCAGGCGTCGGAGCTCGAGCATGACCCCCGCGCCGGGGAATACCTGAAGGCATTGCGCGGTTCCAGCCTTATCCGTCAGTTGATGGACGGAACGATAGACTTGCAATGGGCCAAGACCAGAATGGTCAGCGACGACCCCCGCAAGGGCCAGGGAGATGTGCCGAACAGCGAGACGCTGGCCGGCAAGCTCGAGCAGGTCATCGGCAAGCCAAAGTCCGACGTCGAACTGGTGTCCTCCTACTTTGTGCCAACCAGGGCCGGCGTCGACAGCTTTACCGCCATGGCCAGGAGCGGGGTCAAGATCAAGATACTGACCAATTCGCTGGATGCCACCGACGTCACCGCTGTCCATGCCGGCTATGCAAAATCGCGTAAACCTTTGCTCGAGGCCGGTATAAAGCTCTACGAAATGCGGCGGCTTTCTCCCGCAAACCAGAAACGCCAAAGAGTCGGGCGTTTCGGCATCTCGGGCTCCAGCCTGCATGCGAAAACCTTTTCCGTGGACGGTTCGCGGATTTTTGTCGGCTCGTTCAATTTCGATCCGCGTTCGGCAAAGCTGAATACCGAATTGGGGTTCGTTATCGACAGCCCCGTTCTGGCGCAGGCCATTGCCAAAGCCTTCGATGACAAAGTCCCGGCTATTGCCTACGAGGTGCATCTGTCCGAGACGGGGGATCTATATTGGACCGAGCAAAAAGACGGCAAGGAAATACGGCATGACACCGAACCGGACGCCAGTCTATGGCGCCGGGCCGTGGTCGAGTTCCTATCCTTGCTGCCTATCGACTGGATGCTGTGATGCAGGCGGATTTGCGTGTTGCCGGCACGGCGGATCATCGCCCGCCGGCATCGTCGGGGGCGGCAAGCGTCGCCTCGCGCCACTCTCCCGGAGCCAGTCCATCCAGGGCCCAAGGCCCGATCCGGATCCGCACCAGGCGCAGGGTAGGCAAGCCTATCGCAGCCGTCATGCGCCGCACTTGGCGATTGCGTCCCTCGTGGATGGTCAGCTCCAGCCAGCTTGTCGGTATGCTTTTACGGAATCGCACAGGGGGATGCCTTTCCCAGAGTTCCGGCTCGTCCAGCAGTCGGGCCTGCGCCGGCAAGGTAAGGCCGTCTTTCAGTAGCACGCCGGAGCGCAGGCATTGCAGTTGTTCCGGTGTGGCCGAGCCCTCCACCTGCACCCAATAGGTTTTTGCCATCTTGTGTCTCGGGTCGGCGATGCGCGCCTGCAAGCGGCCGTCGTTGGTCAGCAGGAGCAGGCCTTCGCTGTCGCGATCCAGGCGTCCCGCGGGGTAGACATCGGGAATCTGGACGAAGTCCTTGAGCGTGGGGCGGCCCTGGGCGTCGCTGAACTGGGCCAGCACATCGAAAGGCTTGTTCAGGATGAGCAGCCGCGTATCGACCGCAGGGGAGGGCTTGCGGCGGGCGGCCGTCCGGATGCGGGGTGGATGAGTCGAACGAGGGCTGGATGGCATGCCAGGGCTACGAGAAAAAGGTGAAGTCAGTAGGGGTGCCGGTTGTGGAGAGCTTCTTGGCGGCGCGTTCCGTTCCGCATGGTGATCGGTCCATAGAACAGCATGCTGCACAGCAGCCACACCATGGCGGCCGACCAGAGGGTTTCGCTTGGAAAGTGCGCGCCCTGGCTGATCCGCAGGAAGCTGAACCCAACGCCCGTGGCGATAGCCAGGATCAGGCCCGCCCAGCGCAGCCGCTTGCGCCCCAGCGCCCAGCCGGCAAAGTACAGTCCGAACAACGAGTAGCCCACCGCGGCATGGTTGCTGGGCAAGGCGCCGCCGGCCGCTGTTTTGCCAAATGCCCAGAATGTGCTGGGCATGGAATGGGTTCCGCCGAATATGCTCAACGTGTAGGGACGGGGCAGGGCGGTGTCGTGCTTCAGCATCCAGACCAGCAGGGGAGCCAGCACGAACACGGCGAACAAGGCGCGGAATGCGCTGCGAACTTGCTGTGGTTCCCGATTTCTGTAGCTGCGCAACAGCAGATAGCCGCTGGCTAGAATCAGAGCGGGCAGAACGAGCCAGTTCACCAAGTCAGCCGCCGCTACGGCAAGGGCTTGATGACGCAAGGGAAAAGTGCGGCTGGAGGTGTCGAAGAAGTGAGAGGCCAAGGCTATGTCCAGCTTGGAGTATTGGACGCTGTATGCCAGCCAGCCCAGAAGGATCGGGATGACGACGACATGGCTCAGTACGTAAAAATAGCGATTTGGGTGTCGCATTCCGGCTGTTTCATGAATGGGGCGTGAGTGGACAAGGCGCGCCCATGCCTACCGTTGACGGTGCAGTTTCCACCAGGCAAGCAGTTGCCGCCAATAGCGGGGGCCCTGCTTGACGCGGAACTGTCCCCACCATCTTAGCAGCCCGTAGGACAGGTGTATTTTTTCCTGTCCCAGAGGCATGTCCGGCCGCACCTGCAGCCAGGACGATTTGGAATAGGCGATGAGCTGGTCGGGGTAGACGCTGCGGTGTCCAATGATCAGGTAGGCGGCGATGCCGGCTCCCGCCAGGTAGACGGTTCCAATGGTTCCGCCGAACAGTTCGATGCCCATGAGCACGGCGGCGATGGGGGTGTTGGATGCCGAGGCCACCACGGCCACCAGGCCCACGGCCGCACCCAGCGAGGGGCTGAGCCCCAGCAGCGGCGCGAAGGCGCTGCCGGCTATGGTTCCGATGACGAATTGCGGGGTCACGATGCCGCCGTAGAATCCCGAGCCCAGGGTAATCGCCACCAGCAGGGTTTTCCAGAAAAATCCCAGGTAGGGCATGGCCTGGCCATCCAGCGCCCTGTCCATGAGCGGCAGGCTCAAGCCCAGGTAGTCCGTGGGAATGACGAGAATCAGGGCCGCAAGCAGCAAGCCGCCAAGCAGGGGCATCAGGGGCGGCCATAGGTCGAATTTGATGCGCAACTGGCCGAATGCCGCCCTCACCAGGCCCACCATGTCCACGAATATCCAGGCCACGATGCCGCATAGCATGCCGATGGCGATGGTCTTGATGAACAGGATCTCGGAAAATTGCGGGAGCAGGTTCAGGCTGTAGTACTGGTAGGGAATGCCCAGAAACTTGCTGATTTCGAAAGACGTGACGCCGGCCACGATGGCCGGAAACAGGAAGTCGTGCCGGATGCGGCCGATGGCCAGCACCTCGACGCCGTATATGGCCCCGGCGATGGGCGTGCCGAATACGCTGGCAAAGCCGGCGCTGACGCCGCAGGCAACGATGCGTTTCTGCAATTCGCCGTTCAGCTTGAATATTCGGCCTATGCCCGAGGCCAGCGAGCCGCCTATGTGGGAGCAGGGCCCTTCCTTCCCGGCGGAGCCGCCGCAGGCCAGCGTAATGATGGCGGCAATGGGCTTGATGGCCAGCGTCTTGAACGGCATCCGGCCCGATTGCTTATGCACCGCGGCAATGATCGAATCTTTCAGGCCGGTGGTATTGCGCTTGTAGCCGTAGTACAGCAATAGGCCATTCAGCAGGCCGCCGACCGGCAGCAGCGTCATTTGCAGCCATAGGGGCACGGAAGCCGTCGCGTCTGTCAGGAAGAACAGGCCATGAAGGAAAATACTGGTGCCGACTCCGACGACGACTCCGGTGATACTGGCAAGAACCAGCCACTGTATGACGGTGGCCAGCATGACGACGGGTTCGACGAGATTGACGCGCGGCATGGGCGGTGGTTAGGGTTGAATGGGCTGATAAAGGGGGGCTGGGCGAAGCGTTGGAATTTTACAGCTGAAACCCTTTTGGCATGATGGGTAAGGCGGTTGGGCTCGTCCCGCGCGGCTTGCCGTCTTTTCGGTATAGTTGGCGAAACAATCCGGGCACCGAACCCAATCACATACAAAAGCAGGCCATGATCGTCGACAGTTTGAACTACGCGGGTTTCCATTACGGCTTGCGCCAGCCGGATCAGACATTGACGATCCGGATAGGCCAGTGCCCATCCAACATCGATTGGGCGGCGTTCGATGCCTGGCTGTCCCGGAAGCTGGCCATTCCGCTGCAGGGCGGCGATGAGCACGAGGCCAATGGCGCAATCCGGCTGATGTGGCGCATTCTGCAAATAGCCGCCGGGCTGCAGCGCGCCGCGCGCATTCCCGTGTTCGAACCGGGCCGCATCCTGTCGTGCCGCGCCGACGCCGATCATCCGGGCGCCTGGCTATGCACGGTTGCGGTGCCGCGCGTGGATTTTATCCCGGTGCAGTCCTCTCATCTGGCCTATAACTCGGCCACTACCCTCATCCTGGAGGCGGCGGTTGCTTCCAGCCTTCCGGCCAGGCCCGAGGCGCTGTACCAGCAACTGCAGGAGCGCGTGCTGCAGCCCTTGCTGTCCATATTGCCGGCGGGAAAATCAACCATCCATATGCTGCGCACCGCGGGAGAGTGCGGCGTGCCATGGCGGCATCTGGGCAATTGCATTTTCCAGCTTGGCTGGGGCCGGCACGCGCTGCGTATCCAGCGCAGCAAGGCGGGGACGGATTCCCTGATAGGCGCCGAAGCGGCCCAGCACAAATTCATGGCGGCGCAATGGATGCGCCAGGCGGGGCTGCCGGTGCCCGATCATCATCTGGTTCTGGACGAAGACAGTGCCGTGGAGGCCGCGCAGAGTCTTGGCGGCCCCCTGGTCGTGAAGCCAGCCGACCGCGATCGCGGCGAGGGCGTTACGGTCGATGTGGATTCCGAGGAGGCGCTGCGTCAGGCTTTCCGGCATGCGGCGCAGTTCTCCGGGCATGTGCTGGTCGAACGCGCCATCCCCGGCGTTTGCCATCGCCTTCTGGTCGTGCGAGGGCAGGTTCTGTATACGGTAAAGCGCATGCCCATTGCCGTCGAGGGCGATGGCCGGATGACGGTCGCGCAATGCATACAGGCGGCCAACGAGCGGCAAATGGATACGCCGGCCTGGAACCGGCAGCCGCGCTACCCGCAGGATGACCAGGCCGAGGAAGCGCTGGCCCGTGCCGGGCTGACAATGGATACTGTGCTGGACGCCGGTCAATGGGCGCCGCTGCGCCGTATCGAGTCGACGCAGTGGGGCGGCCTGGACGTGGACTATACAACGACATTGCATGCCGACAACGTGGCCATAGCGGTTCAGGCGGCGGCGCTTTTCGGGCTGGACATTGCCGGCGTCGATATTATTTCTTCGGATATCACGCGTCCCTGGCACGAGAACGGCGCGGCCATCAACGAGGTCAATGTGGCTCCGCTGCTGGGCGCCAGCCAAAGTTCGCTGGATACCTTGCAGGCGTTGATGCGTCGGATCATGCATGGCGACGGCCGCATTCCCATCGGAGTGGTGGTGGGCGGCAGGAATGCGGCAGCCAGGGCTCTTGTCGTGCAGCAACAATGGATAGGCCAGGGGCATGCCTGCTACGTAACCACCCATGCCGAAACCCTGGAGCCGGACGGACGCGTGATGCCCATGGCGGTTCGAGGGCTTTTCGCGCGCACCATGGCGCTGCTTATGAACAAGGAAGTCGGCGCGTTGATCCTGGTGGCGCAAACGGACGAACTGCTCGAAACCGGCCTTCCGGTGGACAGGTTCGATTTTGCCGAACGGATCGAGGGAGAGTGCGTGGCCGTTGGCGCGGGCTCGGGCGAGGCGGCGCAAGAGCGCACGGATCGACTGGCGCAGCGCCTGGCGGCTTCGTTCGGCGCTTAGGGTTCTGCACGCATCGGGTATCCATGTTTGCCGTCCGGGTTCTAGCGTGTTTTCGGTGCGCGGGCACTATAGTTTCGTCATAGAAACCAGGAACACATCATGAGCTTCCCTTCGTTTTTCGATACGACCCCCATCATCTCCCTGCGCGATCCCCTGGCCCAATTCCTGGGCGCGGCAAGCGATGGCGTCATTCGCTACTCCTACCCGGAAATCGTCAAGCTGGCCGGGCATTCGTGCCCGACGGTCGCGGGCGCCTACCTCATGACCGCGAAGGCGCTGCAAACGCTTTACGGCAACGAGCTGCCGGAGCGCGGCGCCATCCGGGTGGAATTCCGCGATGGCCAGCAGGACGGCGTGACCGGCGTTATGGCCAATGTGGCGGCCTTCATTACCGGGGCCACCACGGACAACGGCTTCAAGGGCCTGGGCGGGCGTTTCGACCGGCGCAATCTATTGTTCTTCAATGCGCCGATCGACGGCACCATTCGATTCCAGCGCCTGGATACGGGCGCCCAGGCAACGGTAAGCTTCAACGCCGCCGCCGTTCCGGCCTCGCCCGAAATGATGCCGGCATTGCACAGCGCCCTGGGTGACGGTGCCTCGGAAGAACAGAAACGCCAGTTTGCCCAGATGTGGCAGGACCGGGTCCGGCGCATATTCGATCAAGCGGACGCTTTGGATCTGGTGACGGTGGCCGCCGGTTCTGCATGACTCCCGCTACGCCAGCATGCCCCGGTCTTCGATGAAGGCAATGATCTCGTCCAGGCCTTTGCCGCTTTTGATGCTGCCCATCACGAAGGGGCGCTCGCCGCGCATGCGCCCGGCGTCTTCTTCCATGACGGCGAGAGAAGCGCCGACATAAGGCGCCAGATCGGTCTTGTTGATGATCAGCAGATCCGATTTGGTTATGCCGGGACCGCCTTTGCGCGGTATTTTCTCGCCGCCCGCCACGTCGATGACGTACAGGGTCAAGTCCGACAGTTCGGGGCTGAACGTGGCAGCCAGATTGTCGCCGCCCGATTCGACGAAGACGATATCGGCGTCGGGAAACCGGCTCAGCATCTGGTCTATGGCTTCCAGGTTGATGGAAGCATCTTCGCGGATGGCGGTGTGCGGGCAGCCGCCGGTTTCCACGCCCATGATGCGTTCAGGCGGCAGCGCGCCCGAAACCGTGAGCAGACGCTGGTCTTCCTTGGTGTAGATGTCGTTGGTGATGGCGACCAGATCGTATTTCTTGGACATCTGCTTGCACAGCATTTCCAGCAACGTGGTTTTCCCCGAGCCGACGGGGCCGCCCACGCCTATGCGTAGCGGGGGCAGGGGCTTGGTGCGCAAAGAGGATGCGGCGGAAGTTTTGCGTGGGCTGAACATGGCATGGCCTTTCAAGAGCGGAATAGACGGGAATACTGGCTTTCGTGGCGAGACGACAAGATGGCGAACTGGGGCGCCAGCGTATGTATGCGTGGTGGATCTTGCGCGGCCCTTTGCACGGCTTCTTCGTAGACCGAGGGTATTTGCCGGCGCGTGGAGTCGAGAATGCGCTGCCCCGCAATCTGCCCCAGCGGGATGGTCTTGACGGCCGCCATGACCTGGTTTTCCAGCCAGGCGAACAGATACGCGGCAAGGCCGGTTCGATCATCCACGCCCAGGGCGTGCGCGGCGTATGCATGGGCGGCCGGCAGGGTGATGGCGTCCTGGGCAAGCAGATGGTTCAGCGCGTCGGGTTCGCCCCATTCCAGATCCTTTGCCAGCCTGGCCAGGGACCAGCCCATCTGCGCGGTTTCCTGGCGCATTTCCCGCGTCTCGCGCGAGGCGAGAAACCAGTCGTTCCAATATGAAATACGGGCCGGATCGCGGCTTGCCCAGCCTTGGAACAACAGGAGCCAGACCGGAGCTTCGCATTGCGCGACGACCAGTTCCAACTGTTCGGCGATCCAGCGGCCGGCGCTGGCTTCGTCGACGACGATCTTCATTTCGACGGCCGCTTCCAGGCCCTGCGAATAGCTGTAGCCGCCTATGGGCAGGGCCGGCGACGACAGTTGCAGCAGGGCGGCAAGCTGGGCTGTTTCCATGGATGCTATCTGGACGTATCGCCGGAGCGGCCGGGGCGGTTCGGGTTGGCGTCATGATGGCTACCGTGTCCATGATCATGATCGTGTTCGTGTTCGGCGGCGTGATCGTGATCATGCCCGTGGGCGTGGCCATGGCCATGTTCGTGCTTGTGTCCGTGGCCGCCATGTTCATGATCATGCACGGCGTAGGCCGCCTGGGCCAGGGCGTAGTCTTCTTCGAAGGTGGCGTCGTGGCCATGCTTGTGGCCGCCGCCGTAGGCGCCGGTCTCGGGCTCGAACGGCGCCTCGACCTGCTCGACGGCCACGCCTTTTATCTTCTTCAGCATGTCCATGAGCACCGGGTCGTGCTCCAGTTGCAGATAAGCCTCGCCGATTTCCAGCGGCACATGCCGGTTGCCAAGATGGTAGGCGGCGCGCGTCAGTTGCGTCGCGGTGCCGGCCGTTACCCTCAGGACGGATTGCGGGGCGGCCTGGACGACGATGAATTTCCCGTCGTCGGCCAGGAGCAGATCGCCGTGGGCCAGAACCGTGCCCTGCAAAAGAGCAAGGCCGATCTCTTCGCCGGTGTCCAGGGTAAGCTTTTGCCGGCTGCGGCGCCGCAGCTCGAACGGCAGGACGGCCCTGGGGGCGTTGCGGGTCAGCGCCGCGGCGACGTTGACGCCATGCAGGTGTTTTTTGACGATGCGCATGATCAGAATAGAAAGTAGCGTTGAGCCATGGGCAGGACGGTGGCCGGTTCGCAGCTCAGCAGCCGGCCGTCCGCCATGACCTGGTAGGTTTGCGGATCGACGGTGATATGGGGCAGCCAGTTGTTGCGCACCATGTCCTTCTTTTTTACGCTGCGGCAGCCGTGCACTGCTTCAAGCGTCTTGGTCAGGCCCAGCGCATGCACTTGCGGGTTCGCCAGCCCAGCCTGGGAAACGAAGGTGAGCGATGTCTTGACGGCCTTGCCGAAACTGCCGAACATGGGGCGGAAATGCACGGGCTGAGGCGTGGCGATGGAAGCGCCCGGATCGCCCATGTGAGCGGCCGCGATCATTCCGCCTTTAAGGACGAGGCTGGGCTTCACGCCGAAAAATGCCGGCCGCCACAGCACGATGTCGGCCAGCTTGCCCGGTTCGAGCGAGCCGACTTTATGCGCGATTCCATGGGCCAGCGCCGGGTTGATGGTGTATTTGGCAATGTAGCGTTTGATGCGTTCATTGTCGGCGCGCGCGCTGTCGCCCTCCAGGGCGCCCAGTTGGGCCTTCATTTTGTCGGCGGTCTGCCAGGTGCGCAGGACGACCTCGCCGACACGGCCCATGGCTTGCGAATCCGAGCTCATGATGGAAAACGCGCCCAGGTCGTGCAGGATGTCCTCGGCCGCGATCGTTTCGCGGCGAATGCGGCTTTCCGCGAAGGCGACGTCCTCGGCAATGGACGGGTCCAGGTGGTGGCACACCATCAGCATGTCCAGGTGCTCATCCATGGTGTTGGCGGTAAAGGGCATGGTGGGGTTGGTGGATGCCGGCAGGACGTTGGGCATGCCGGCGGCGCGGATGATGTCGGGCGCATGGCCGCCGCCGGCGCCTTCGGTGTGGAAGGAATGGATGGTGCGGCCCTTGAATGCGCGGAAGGTGTCTTCGACGAAGCCCGACTCGTTCAGCGTGTCGCTATGAATGGCAACCTGGACGTCGGTTTTCTCGGCGACGCCCAGGCAGGTATCGATGGCCGAGGGAGTCGTGCCCCAGTCTTCGTGCAGCTTCAGTCCTATGGCGCCCGCCTCGACCTGCTCGAACAATGGGCGTGGATCGCTGGCGTTGCCCTTGCCCAGCAGGCCGATGTTCATGGGAAAGGCGTCCAGCGCGCTAAGCATCGAGGCGATATGCCAGGGGCCCGGCGTGCAGGTCGTGGCCAGCGTCCCCGTGGCCGGGCCTGTGCCGCCGCCTATCATGGTCGTGACGCCGCTGGCCAGCGCTTCGTCGATTTGTTGCGGGCAGATGAAGTGGATGTGCGAATCCACGGCTCCGGCTGTAACGATCATGCCTTCGCCCGCGATGACCTCGGTGGCCGGCCCCACCACGATGGTGACGCCCGGCTGTATGTCAGGGTTGCCGGCCTTGCCGATGGCGGTGATCAGGCCGTGCTTGATGCCGATATCGGCCTTGATAATGCCCGTAACGGCATCGATGATGAGCGCATTGGTAATGACGGTATCGGCGCAATCGGCGCTTGCGCGCTGGCTTTGGCCCATGCCGTCGCGGATGACCTTGCCGCCGCCGAACTTCACTTCCTCTCCGAACACGGTGTGGTCTTTTTCGACCTGCGCCAGCAACTGGGTGTCGGCCAGGCGCACGCGATCCCCGGTTCCGTTGGCGAAGGTCGGACCGAACATCTCGACATAGGCGCGGCGTGAGATCTCGGTCATCGCAGTGCTCCCATGACGTCGCCATGAAAACCGTATACATGGCGGTCGCCCGCCAGCTCGACGATTTCAACGGTTCGTTTCTGGCCGGGCTCGAATCGTACCGCAGTGCCCGCGGCAATATTCAGGCGGCAGCCCCGGGCGGCGGCGCGGTCGAACTGCAGCGCCGAATTGGTTTCCGCAAAATGGTAATGCGAGCCCACCTGCACGGGGCGGTCGCCGGTGTTGACGACGTCGAGGCTGCGGGTTGCGCGTTGTCTGTTCAACTCGATATGGCCGGGCTCGACTAGTATTTCGCCTGGAATCATTCTGGTTCTCCAAGAATGTGTGGCGCCTGGGTCAGGCGGCCATGGTGAACAGGGCGACGCCGTAGGCGGCGATGCCGACGCCGGCCATGCGCGTCAGCCATGCGCCACGCCGTTTCAAGGCGAATCCGGCGGCCAGTCCCACTCCGTGCAGCATCAACGTGCTAAGCATGAATCCAGCGATGAAGGCGGCGGCGCTGCCGTTGGCGGGAAGCTCGGCCCCATGCGCGATGCCGTGGAATACTGCGAAAAGGCCGACAAGCGCCGCGGCGGCCCAGCCGGGCATGGATCGGCGGCTTGCAACCAGCAGCCCCAGCACGAAGAGCGATGCCATGATCATCGGTTCGGCGCCGGCCCCGCCCATGCCGGCGATGCCCATGAGCGCGCCGCAAAGCAGCAGGCACAGGAAGCTGACGGGGGTCCAGATGGCCTGTTTGATATTTTCATGCGTCGACGCGGCCCAGAGCCCCACGGCGATCATGGCGCACAGGTGGTCCAGCCCCGTAAGGGGATGCACGAAGCCCGCGGCAAGCATGCTGCCGGCTATGGGCAGTTCGTGGCCGGGGTGCGCGAAGGCGGCGGCCTGCGCCAGCAAGGCCAGGCCAAGGGTGCGGGCGGCGAAGACGCCGGCGGCGCGAAGCGAAGAGCGGATAGTCATGGAAGGCTCCGGAAATTCAAAGGTTGCGCACGGATGGCGTTGTGGTTCAGATGATGGGGTGATGCACGGTGATGAGTTTGGTGCCGTCCGGGAAGGTGGCTTCCACTTGAACGTCGGGAATCATTTCGGGTATGCCCTGCATGACGTCGTCGCGCGTGAGGATGGTCGTGCCGTAATGCATGAGTTCCGCCACTGTCCGGCCGTCGCGCGCGCCTTCCATCAGAGCGGCGCTTATCAGCGCCACCGCTTCCGGGTAGTTGAGCTTCACGCCGCGCGCTTTGCGCCGCTCGGCAAGCAGCGCCGCCGTGAAGATAAGCAGCTTGTCCTTTTCTCGGGGGGTAAGTTCCATCGATGTTTCCTTTCAGGTTTTCCACAGGCGCAGGGGGGCGCCGTCGATATCCAGCAGCAAGGGCCGCAAGCGCTGCCATAGCTCGATAAGCTTGTTTTTTACGTCCTGCGCATGCAGGCCCAGCGCCCGGACAAGACAGAGCCCTTGTCCGTTTTCCTGCGGCATATGGGTCAGGCCCATGCGCAGGGTGTCGGTCCAGGGCAGGTCCTGGGCCAGGCCGTCGACCTGTTCGGCGGTCAGGCCGGTTCCGAACGCCCACAGGGTTGCCAGTACGGGATAGCCGGACAACCCGTTGGCGCTGCGGCGAATAGGGCTGTCCGCACCCAGTTCTCCGGCATCCAGCCATATGAGGCGCCCATTTAGTGAAATCTGCGTATTGAGCGAAATACGCCCTTCGTCCCAGTGCGACGGTTTTTGAATGCTGCCCAATTGCGTGATTTCCCAACCTATGGCGCTGGCGCCGGTCTGCAGATGCAGCCGGGTGCTTGCCCGGGCATTGGCCTGTTCGAAAAAGATGTTTTCCTGCGGCAGCCAGTCCAGGCGCGCGCCCGGCTCGATGCGGATGTCGACGTCCTGGGCCGAGTGCTTGCCGTTCGCCTTGTACCAGCGCGTCGCTCCCGGGGTGGTCAGCAAGGCATGTGCATCCTGGCCGACATGGATGCTTATGGAAAGGGTGTCGCCGCCGGCTATGCCCGATGGCGGGTGCAGGATGGTGACATGGCAGACTTGCGGCCCTTCGGGGTAGAGCGCTTTCTGGACGAGCAGGGGGCCTTCGTGCTTGCGCTTCGCAAGCACGGTCTTGCGCTGTTCTTGGCGCAAAAAAGAGAGCTGCAGCGCGGCATGCCATTCGTCCGGAAGCGCGGCCATGTCCAGGAGTCTCGTGATCGGTTGATCTTGCGTATATTACGCCGACAAATGCCGGCGCACATCATCGCTGTCGATCTGGGTCTTGTCGCCCGCCGAGACCACTTCGCCGCGCGACAGGACGATGAATCTGTCGGCCAGTTCGCGGGCAAAATCGAAATACTGCTCGCATAGCAGGATGCCGATGTCGCCCCGTTCGCGCAGCAGCCGGATCACCTTGGCGATATCCTTGATGATGGACGGCTGGATGCCCTCGGTCGGTTCGTCCAGGAGAATGAACCGGGGTTCTGCCACCAGCGCCCGCGCAATGGCAAGCTGCTGCTGTTGGCCCCCCGACAGGTCGCCGCCGCGCCGGGCCAGCATGGTCTCGAGGACCGGGAATAGATCGAATATCTCCTGTTTGATGCGGCGGGCGCGGGCCGCGGGCTTGGAGGCCAGGCCCATCAGGATGTTTTCCTCGACGGTAAGCCGGGAAAAAATGTCGCGCCCCTGCGGCACATAGGCCATGCCCAGCGCGGCGCGCAGATGGGGGGCCATGCGTGTGATGGGGCTGCGATCCAGTTCGATGCTGCCCGAGGCGATGGGAACCACGCCCATCAGGCATTTCAGAAGCGTGGTCTTGCCGACGCCGTTGCGGCCCAGAAGCGCCAGGCATTCTCCCTGTTCCAGCGAGAGCGAGACGTCGCGAAGGATATGGCTGCCGCCGTAGTATTGGTGTATTGACTTGGCTTGCAGCATGTCAGCGCCCCAGATAGACTTCGACGACCCGCTGGTCGGACTGGACTTGTTCCATGGTGCCTTCGGCCAGCACCGAGCCCTCGTGCAGCACGGTCACTTTGCCCCGGCCCGCGATACGGGCTACGAAATCCATGTCGTGCTCGACCACCATCAGCGAGTGGCGGCCTTTCAGTTCGTTCAGCAGCTCGCTGGTGCGCTCCGTTTCGGCGTCGGTCATTCCCGCCACAGGTTCGTCCAGCAAGAGCAGCTGCGGTTCCTGCATGAGCAGCATGCCGATTTCCAGCCATTGCTTCTGCCCATGGGAGAGCAGGCCGGCAAGGCGCCGTGCCGATTCCTTCAGGCGTATCACTTCCAGCGTGGCTTCAATGGCATCGATCTGCTCGCTGGATAGCCGCGCGAACAAGGTCGGCGCGATGCGCTTGTCGGCTTTCATGGCCAGCTCCAGGTTTTCGAAAACGGTGTGGTTTTCGAAAATGGTGGGCCTCTGGAATTTCCTGCCGATGCCCGCATGGGCGATTTGCGCTTCGCTGAGCGTGGACAGATCGATGTTCTGCCCGAAGAAGGCCGTGCCGGAGGTAGGCCGGGTCTTGCCTGTGATGACGTCCATCATCGTGGTTTTTCCCGCGCCGTTGGGGCCGATGATGCATCGCAGTTCGCCGACGCCGATATCCAGGGTCAGGTTGTTCAGCGCCCTGAAGCCGTCGAAATCGACGGTGATTCCGTCCAGATACACGATGACGCCGTGGGTGGTGTCGACGCCGGACGGCGCCGGGCGGCCGTACGAGGCATTGCCGCCGGCGCCCTCGTCGTAGGTGTCGCCGGCCTGGGCTGGGTGGGCGGGATTCATGTCATTTCCTTCCAAAACGGCCTTGCGCAATCCGACGCACAAGCCCCACGATGCCTTGGGGCAGGAACATCGTCGTCAGCACGAAAATCAGGCCCAGCGCGTATAGCCAGAACTCGGGAAGCGCGCTCGTGAACCAGGTCTTGAGGCCATTCACCACCCCCGCTCCCACGATGGGGCCGATCAAGGTTCCCCGGCCTCCGGTAGCCACCCAGATGACCATTTCTATCGAATTCTGCGTGGACATTTCGCTGGGATTGATGATGCCGACCTGAGGCACGTACAGGGCGCCCGCAATTCCGCACAGGATGGCCGAGACGACCCAGACGAAGAGCTTGAAGCCGGCGGGATCGTAGCCGATGAAGCGCAGCCGGCTTTCGGAATCCCGCAGCGCCGTCAGGACGCGCCCAAGCTTGGACTGGGTGATGGCGCGAGCCGCCACCAGGGAGCCCGCCAGCATGAGCAGCGTTGTCCAATAGAGCGCTGCCCGGGTCTGGGGCGAGGTAATGTCGAAACCCAGGATGCGGTTGAATCCCGTGAAGCCGTTGTTGCCGCCGAACCCGGTCTCGTTGCGGAAGAAAAGCAGCATGGCGGCATAGGTCAGGGCCTGTGTGATGATGGAAAAGTACACGCCCTTGATGCGGGAGCGAAAGGCCAGATATCCAAAAACGAAGGCCAGCGCGCCCGGAACCAGGACGACCAGCAAAACGGCGTACAGGAAGTGGTCGGTAAACGCCCAATACCAGGGAAAGTCGTGCCAGCTCAGGAAGGTCATGAAACCTGGAAGCCCGGCTGGCTGGCCGCCGTCCTGGCTGATGGACCGCATCAGGTACATGCCCAGCGCGTAGCCTCCCAGCGCGAAGAATACGCCATGGCCCAGCGATAGTATGCCGGCGTAGCCCCAGACCAGGTCCAGCGCCAGCGCGGCCATGGCGTAGCACATGAACTTGCCGATCAGGCTGACTGCGTATGACGAGATATGCAGCGGATGGCCCGCTGGAAACGACAGGTTCATCAGCGGCAGCAATGCCAGAATGACGACGGCAATCAGCAGCGCGGTCCAGGCCGCCGGGGAAAACAGGTTCGGTTGCAAGGAGTGCCGGCTCGAGCGGTGGTGGTGGACAGAGATCATTCCGCGCTTCTCCCCCGAGGTGCGAACAGCCCTTGCGGGCGTTTCTGTACGAACAGCACGATCAGCACCAGGATGGCAATTTTTGCGATGACGGGACCTGCATAGGGCTCCATAAGCTTGTTGACGCCGCCCAGGCCCATTGCGGCAATGACGGTGCCGGCCAGTTGCCCGACGCCTCCAAGCACGACCACCATGAACGAGTCGACGATATAGTTCTGCCCCAGATCGGGTCCCACATTGCCCAACTGGGACAATGCCACCCCGCCCAGGCCGGCTATGCCCGAGCCGATGCCGAAGGCCAGCATGTCGATGCGGCCCGTGGGAACGCCTACGCAGTCCGCCATCTGCCGGTTCTGGGTAATGGCGCGCACGAACAAGCCAATGCGCGTATGGTTCAGTATCAGCCACACAAAAGCGACGACCAGAAAGGCGAAGACGATGATGGCAAGACGGTTGTAGCTGAGCACCAGTCCGCCAAGCACCGTAATGCCGCCGGACATCCAGGATGGGTTGGCGACTTCGACGTTTTGCGCGCCGAACAGGGTTCGGACAGCCTGCATCAGGATGAGGCTGATGCCCCAGGTCGCCAGCAGGGTTTCAAGCGATCGGCCGTACAGCCGGCGGATTACCGTGCGTTCCAGGGCCATGCCTATTGCGGCTGTCGCCAGGAAAGCCGCGGGCAGGGCGGCCAGCACATACCAATCCAGCCACGCGGGGGCGAACCGCTGGAACAGAAGCTGGACAGCGTAGGTGATGTACGCGCCTATCATCAGCAGTTCGCCGTGGGCCATGTTGATGACGCCCATCAGTCCGAAAGTAATGGCCAGTCCCAATGCCGCCAGAAGCAGTACGCTGCCCAGGCTGACGCCGTAAAAAATATTGCCGGCCCATTCTATGGTGGCCAAATGCCTGTCGATATGCGAGATCGCGGCTGCCGCGCTGGCACGCACGTTTGCATCGGGCTCGGCATAGGCGCCGTTCGCGTCCCGCACGAGCAAGGCGGCCAGAGCGGGGCGAAAGGCGGCATTGGTTGCCGAGCCAAGCAGGTTCACGGCATGTTCGCGAACGGCGGGATCGGGGCTTTTCAGTTCCAGGCCGGCCTGCGCTGTTTCCAAAGCGGTGCGCACCTGGGGGTCTGCTTCGTGTTCCAATGCGCGCATGATGAGCGGCAGCGCAGCCGGGTCGCTGCTTTTTTGAAGGCGCCTGGCCGCCGCAAGGCGTATCTTCGCTGCTTTCGAGAATATCCGGGATTCGGCCAGGGCGTCCGCGATGGCGCTGCGCAAGCGGTTGTTGATGACTATCGCTTCCGCATCCTGAGGCAAGCCCTGCTCCTGGCCGGTAAGTGGATCGACGGCAAGCTTTGCGTCGTCCGAGACGAGGATTTTTCCCTGCGCGGTGACGTACAGCTTGTCGCTGCCCAATGCCTCCAGCACAGTGACGGCTTCCGGGCTGGAGGAGCCGCCAAGCTGCTCGATGGTCTGCAGCTTGGCGCGGGTATCGCCGCTCGCCAGGGGGGCGAGCAGCGCCGGGTCGACGGTGCCGGCTCCGGCCGCCATGGCCGCCGCCGACAGCAGCAATGCCAGAAGCAGCGCGAGGACGATCGTCCGGACCGTGGCGATGAACATGGCGGGTCCATTCGTGAACATGACGGGCCTGGCCAATCAAAGGCCTTGCTTGCTTTCATTGCCGGGGATGTATGGGCTCCAAGGTTGTGCACGGATGGGACCTTGGGTTTTCCAGACGATATTGAACTGGCCGTCGGCCCTGATTTCGCCAATGAAGACCGGTTTGTGAAGGTGATGGTTGGTCTTGTCCATTTCCACCGTGAAGCCGTCCGGCGCCTTGAATGTCTGCCCGCCCATGGCGGCAATGACTTTGTCCACATCGGTCGACTTGGCCTTTTCGACGGCCTGCTTCCACATATTGATGCCGATATAGGTGGCTTCCATGGGGTCGTTGGTGACCGCGGTGCCGGCATTGGGCAGGTTCTTCGCCTTTGCGTAGGCCTTCCACTTCTTGACGAAGTCGGCGTTCACCGGATTCTTGATGGATTCGAAGTAGTTCCAGGCTGCCAGGTTCCCGACCAAGGGCTTGGTATCCACGCCTCTGAGTTCTTCCTCGCCCACCGAGAATGCGATGACCGGGATATCGGTGGCTTTGATTCCGGCATTGCCCAGTTCTTTATAGAACGGCACGTTCGAGTCGCCGTTGATGGTGGAAATGACGGCCGTTTTCCCTCCCGCGGAAAATTGCTTGATGTCCGCCACGATGGTCTGGTAGTCGGAGTGGCCGAACGGTGTGTAGATCTCTTTGATGTCGCTGTCCTTGACGCCCTTCGAGTGCAGGAATGAACGCAGGATCTTGTTGGTCGTCCTGGGATAGACGTAGTCGGTGCCAAGCAGGACGAACCGTTTTGCTCCGCCTCCATCTTCGCTCATCAGGTACTCGACGGCGGGAATGGCCTGCTGGTTGGGCGCCGCCCCGGTATAGAACACATTTTTCTCCAGCTCTTCGCCTTCGTATTGCACAGGGTAGAACAGCAGGCCGTTCAACTCCTTGAAAACCGGCAGTACGGATTTGCGCGAGACGGACGTCCAGCAGCCGAAGACGACCGCCACCTTGTCCTGCGCCAGGAGCTGGCGCGCCTTTTCGGCAAAAAGAGGCCAGTTGGAGGCGGGGTCGACGATGACGGGCTCCAGTTTCTTGCCCATGACGCCGCCATGGGCGTTGATTTCTTCTATGGTCATCAACGCGACGTCTTTGAGCGACGTTTCGGAAATCGCCATCGTGCCGGATAAGGAGTGAAGAATGCCTACTTTGATCGTATCGGCGGCAAACACTTGCGGGATCCAGCCCGACAGGGCGAACAGGCTGGCGGCGGTTAGTTGCTTGAGAACTCGTCTACGTTGCATGATGGCTCCAAATAAAAGAAGGACAGTCGATGGCGGGCCCGCGATGCACAATGCCCGATACACCACACTAAGCAATAACCGTGCCAGTTTTTACCGTAGGGCCGCCCCAAGGCAAAAAGGCCCCCTCGGGGGACTGTTTTAATTTGGGCCGCCCCAATGCGGAACGCCCCTTTGGGGGGCGGTGATTTCGCGCGTCGCGGCGCAGCTATGGTTGATGATGGTGCGCCCGCGCACCGCTATATCGGAGCGGATGCGTCAAACAGGTGCGCGGCGGGGAAGTTGCCGGCGTGGGCCGCTACGACTGGGTCTTTACCTGAGCGGTTTTTATCGGGAATGCCCAGTCGTAGGCATAGTTGAAGATGAAGGCGTAGACCATGAAGAAGACGGCCAGCAGGATGTCCATCATGAAGGCCGTATAAAGACTGATGCCAAGATACCAGGCCACCAGCGGCAGCATGATGGCCAGCATGCCGGCTTCGAAGGCCACGGCGTGGAATACCCGCAGCGGCAGGCTTTTCGCCGTCGATCCGGTCAGCCGGAGCAAGGCGTGATCGAAGCCGTAGTTGTACAGGTAGTTCCAGACGGTCGCCACGAGGGAAGCGAGCACGCTGAGGATGCCCATGCTGGCAAAGGGCAGGTCGAAAAGCAGCGCGCCGGCGGGAGTGACGATGGCCAGTGCGATGGCTTCGAAAAGCAGGGTGTGCCGGATTCGGTCTTTGCTGGTGCGCATTGCGGTCATGGGTTCGGGGCCTTGCGTAGCCAAGGCGCAGGCGGTTTTATTGGATATGGGGTGTTGTGGGCGGCCGTCCACCCACGTCTCTTTAGAGCAGCGAGATCAGCCCAATGGGAATGCCGGCCAGCAGCAGCCACTTGATGACGTAATACAGCGGCTTGTTCTTTTGCTTGAGTTGCTTGCCCGCCAGGCGGAACTTCTGGATGTATTTGAACGAGCGGTTCAGGCCGCCGGTGCGGTCGTTGTCGTCGTTGGGCGACGAGGCGGCGGCCATGACGTTGCGCGCAAACCAATGGTTGACGGCGGCCGCCCAGCGGTACTTCATGGGCCGTTCTACGTCGCAGAACAGAATGATGCGATCCGCTTCCGACTGGTTCTCGGCGTAGTGGATGAAGGTTTCGTCGAACAGCACCGCCTCGCCGTCGCGCCAACTGTAGGGAATGCCGTCCACGTTGATGAAGCAGCGGTCGTCGTTGGGCGTGACCAGGCCGAGGTGGTAGCGGATCGAGCCGGCGTAGGGGTCGCGGTGCTTCATCAGCTTGCTGCCGGGCGGCAGCTCGGCGAACATGGCGGCCTTGATGCTGGGGATGCCGTTGAGGATCTCGGTGGTCCTGGGGCAAAGCTGGCGCGCCGACTCGTGATTGTCGCTGTACCACTTAAGGTAGAAGCGCTTCCAGCCCCGGCTGAAGAACGAGTTGAAGCCCAGGTCGTCGAGCTTTTGCGAGCTTTTGATATGGCCTTGCAGCGTCAGCGCTTCGTCGCGGATTTCCTGCCAGCGGCTGGTGAGCGCCTTGAGTTCAGGGAATTCGTCCTGCGAATGGTAGGCGCGATCCGGCACTTTGGAGAACATGTACAGGAATGCATTGATGGGCGCCATGAAGCTGGAGTGATCCGAAAGCTGGCGGAAGAACCGGAAGCGCACCTTGCCGCGGAAATGCACATAGAGGACGCTGGCTGCAATGAAGAGCACAACAAGGATTTTGATCATGACGATGAATGCATAAGAAGAATCTATGGCCTGGCCGCGCAGGACCCGGCCGGCCGCTTGGGGGCGCGATGCGGTAATTGTATGCCAAGGGGCGCCGAATGCCTTGATAAAAGGGCGGCCTCTTGCCGTTTGCCGTCACCGCCGGCACGCCCGGTTTCGGGCTTCCGGGGGCCTGGGAGGCCCGTTCCGCTTGCTGGCGAGGCTATTGAGGAGGCTTCTGGGAAATATGCTGCGCGATTTCCCTTTCCACCCGCCTGTCGGGTATTAGCCACAGGAGGGCGACGATGACGTAGAACGCGCCGGATAGCCATGGTGATACGAACGAGGTGCCGATGCCGAGCAGATACAGGACGGGGGAGATTTTGCCCTTGGTGTCGCGGCTGACCGCATGCGCCAGCATCGAGCCCGGCCCTTGCTGCTTGATGATGCGGCTTTGCAGAATGACATAGGCAATGGCGCAGCACAGCAGGTTTACGCCATACAGGAACAGCGTGACGGGGGCGAAGTGGTTTTCGCCCATCCAGCCGGTGGTGAAGGGCAGCAGCGAAAGCCAGAACAGCAGATGAAGATTGCTCCACAGGATGGCGCCGTTGACTTTGTCGGCCAGGTGCAGCATGTGGTGATGGTTGTTCCAGTAGATGCCTATGTAGATGAAGCTCAATACGTAGCTGAGGAATACGGGCAGCACCGACAGCAGCGCGGGAAAGGTGGGCTCGTGCGGCACCTTCATTTCGAGCACCATGATGGTGATGATGATCGCCAGCACACCGTCGCTGAAGGCTTCCAGGCGATTTTTCTCCATGTTTTTCTCCTGACTCAAGAACGCAGATTTACGCACAGGCCGGCGGGTTTTGTCCAGTTTCCCGTAAGGCGGGCTTGCCGCCGGGAGGACGAGCTGTCATCGGCCCGGCGCCAGCCTTCCTGGCCGGCATTCATGGGGGGCACCCGCGCCCATGGAGGGCTTTAGGGGTTTGCGGATTCCATGTGTTCTTTGAACCTGAGCTGGAACGGGGAAAAGTTCTTGTCTTTCCGGTGGGCAAGGTAGATGGGGACGGACATGCCGAATTCGGGGGTTTCGACGCTGCGCAAAGTGCCGCGCTCCAGTTCGTCGGCCACGGCCGACCGGAACAACAGGCAGACGCCGAAGTCGCGCAGCACGGCCGTTTTCTGGGCTTCGGGGTGGCCAAGCGCCAGCACGATGCGCCGGGAGGCGATGCCGCTGGTGCGCAGCAGGCTTTCTTCAAGGTGCTTCATGACCCGCCCACTGGTGGTGCTGATGAACGGCAGTTGCGATATTTGCTCGCGCGTGGCGGTTTGCCCTACCCATTTGCTGTGCGGCGCGCTGACCAAGAGCAGCGGTTCGTTCCATAACGCATGAACCGTCAGGCCGTCCAGGCGCTGTTCGGGGGAAAGAACGACCACCGCCATGTCGCATTCGCCGGTTCGCGCGTCTTCCAGGGCGATCTTGGGGTTGGAAATGGATAGCTCGACCTGGCCGTCCGGATGTTCCGTCTGGAAGTCGCAGATCAGGCCGGGCAGTTGGTACGTGCCCACGCTCATCGAGGCGCCGATGACCACCTTGTCTGTGCCGAAGGGCGTGGCCGAGCCGATTTCGCGCTCCATTTCCAGGGTGCGCCGCACGACATCCTGGGCCCACTCCAGCACCTTCAAGCCGGTTGGCGTCAGCACGATGCCGCGCCCTTCGCGGCGTATGAGCTTCGCTCCGAGCTTGTCCTCCATGCTGCGGATATGGGAGGTGACGACAGGCTGGGTGATGCACAGGTAGTCGGCGGCGCGGGTGACGCTGCGCAGTTCGGCAACGGTGCAGAACACCTCCAGCTTCTGGAGGGTGACGTGAGCATTGAGTCCGCGCATGGATGTTGCCTCGCAGGGAAGGGGAAATAGCTGAACCTATAGCCATATGGCTATGGATTATTGCTTAATTATCGATTAGACGTATGTATTTTGGCAACCTAGCATATGCATGAAGATCAACGGTGGGCATAGGGCGATCGCCAGTTCCGGCGCCGTTTCAAACATGTTTTCCGTGCCCACCCATAGAAGAAAGGTTGCTTTCATGCGCGCAGATCAAATTCCAGATGGCGTTTTGCCCCAGCGGCGGGCGCTTTACTATGGCGGCTCCTGGCATGAGCCCCAGGCCGGCGTCTACGCGGACACCATCAATCCTGCTTATGACGAAGCCATTGCCAAAACACCCGTGGCGGATGTGGGCGATGTCGATGCCGCCGTGCGGGCGGCCCAGGATGCGTTTCCGGCCTGGGCAGCGACACCGCCCCTGCAACGGGCGAAGCTTCTGCACCAGGCCGCCGCCGTATTGCGGGAGCATGCCCATTCGCTGGCGCTGCTCGACTCGCTGAACAACGGCAATCCGGTGTCGATTCTTTCCAAGGATGCGGATTTCGCCGCCGACGGCATCGACTACTTCGCCGGCCTGGCAACCGAGGTCAAGGGCGAAACCCTGCCGATGGGGAACGGCAACCTCAATTATTCGGTGCGCGAGCCACTGGGCGTGGTGGCGCGAATCGTCGCCTACAACCATCCGCTGATGTTCGCGGCGCTGCGCATCGCGGCGCCGCTGGCGGCGGGCAACACCGTGGTGGTCAAGTCCCCGGACCAGGCGCCGCTGTCCATTATCCGGCTTGCCGAGCTGATCGGCCATATATTCCCGAAGGGGGTGGTGAATTTCCTGTGCGGCGGGCGCGAGTGCGGCGAGGCGCTGGCCGTGCACCCCCTGGTGCGCAAGATCACCTTGATCGGCGGCGTGCCGACCGGCAAGGCGGTCATGAAAAGCGCGGCCGAGGGGTTGAAGCCCGTGCTGTTGGAACTGGGCGGCAAGAATGCGCTGGTGGCCTACCCGGATGCCGATGTCGACCGGCTGGTCGATGGCATCGTCGGTGGCATGAATTTCACCTGGTCCGGCCAAAGCTGCGGTTCGACGAGCCGGGTCTTTCTGCATCGCGATATCCACGACCAGGTGCTGGACCGTGTGGCAAAGGCGCTGCCCGAAAGGCATAAGCCGGGCATTCCGACCGACCCCGCGACAACCATGGGCTCCTTGGTCAGCCGCGCGCAGCTTGAAAAAGTGCAGGGCTTCGTGAAGTCCGCGCTCGACGAGGGCGCCCGCCTGGTGTGCGGCGGCAAGCAGCCCGACGCGCCGGAGCTGAAAGACGGGTTCTTCTTCGAGCCGACGATATTCGCCGGCATGAAGCCGCATATGCGCCTGGCGCGCGAAGAGGTGTTCGGCCCGGTGCTTTCGGTGTTCAGCTGGGAAAACGAAGAGCAATTATGGGAAGACGTCAATGCCGTGGAGTTCGGCCTGACGGGCTCCATCTGGACGCGCGACCTGGACACGGCCCACAGGGCCGCGCGGCGCATTCATACCGGTTTTGTCTGGGTGAACAATACCAGCCAGCATTTCATCGGCGCGCCGTTCGGCGGCGTCAAGCAGTCGGGCATCGGCCGCGAAGAATGCTTCGAGGAGCTGCTGGAATTCACCTACACCAAGAACGTCAATGTGAAGTTCGCCTGATATGACGGAATACGACTACATCATTGTTGGCGCGGGATCGGCTGGATGCACGCTGGCGTATCGTCTTGGCGCGGAGCGTGACTTGAAGATCCTGGTGCTCGAGGCGGGCGGCAAGGATCGTTCGCCCATCATCCAGCTGCCGTTGACCTGGGGCCTGATTCTGAAGAACCGGCTGTACGACTGGGGCTATGCCACCGAGCCCGAGCCGGGCATGGACAATCGGCGAATAGAATGCGCGCGCGGCAAGGTGCTGGGCGGCAGTTCGTCCATAAACGGCATGGCGTACGGGCGCGGCGCGGCTCAGGACTACGATTACTGGGCGAACGAGCTGGGGCTCGAAGGCTGGTCGTATGCCGATGTGCTGCCGTATTTCAGGCGCAGCGAGTCGTGGGCGGAAGGGGCCAGCGAGCTGCGCGGCGGCAGCGGCCCCTTGACCGTCAACCGCCTGAGCTTCGAAGATCCCTTGCTGGATGCATTCATGTCGTCGGCGCAACAGCTTGGCTATCCGCGCAACAGCGACTACAACGCGCGCAGCCTCGTGGGCTTCGGTCCCATGCAGGTGACCATTCGCAAAGGGCGCCGCTGGAGTGCCGCGTCCGCTTATCTGCGGCCCGCCGTTGCGCGGGGCAATGTGATGGTGCGCACAGGCGTGCTGGCGAGCCGGGTGTTGCTGGAAAACGGATGCGCAGTGGGCGTCGAGGTTCAGGCGGCGGGCAAGACCGAGAAATTGTTTGCCCGGCGCGAGGTGCTGCTGGCCGGCGGCGTCATCAACTCGCCGCAGTTGTTGATGCTGTCGGGCATCGGTCCGGCGGCGTCGATCGAGAGCCTGGGAATCAAGGTTCAGGCGGACATACCGGGCGTCGGCCAGAACCTGCATGATCATATTGCTTGCGATGTGCGCTGGCAGCGGCGCAAGCCCGGCCCCCTGCATCGCGCTTTGCGCCTGGATCGCATTGCCGTCGACATGCTGCGCACCTGGTATTTCGGAACCGGGATATCCAGCAAGATACCGGCCGCCGCGGTGGGTTTGGTTTGCAGCGACGCCCAACTGGCCTTGCCCGATGTGCAGATCATTCTGGCCGCGGCGCCCATGACAGCCGGGCCGCATTTTGGCGCGTTGCTCAAGCCTTACGACGACGCGTATTCCATAAAGGGCGTGTTTCTGACCCCCGAGAGCCGGGGCAGCATAAGCCTGGCGAGCGCGGATCCCGCGGCCGCTCCATTGATCCGGCAGAATTTCCTGGATATGCGGAACGACCGGGAATCTGTGCGCAGAATGATACGGATCATGCGGGAGATAGGCTCGCAGGATGCGTTTTCGCCCTTGCGCGGCGCGGAGCTTGCGCCGGGCGAGGCGGCGGCGACGGACCAGGATATCGATGCGTTCGTCCGCAGCACCGCGATTACTCTGCATCATCCTGTGGGTACCTGCAAGATGGGCTCGCCGCGGGATCCCATGGCGGTGCTGGATGGGAAGCTGCGCGTGCGCGGCATCCAGGGCCTTCGCGTCGTGGACGGGTCGGCCATGCCCAGAATAACCCGGGGGCCGACCAATGCGCCCATCATCATGATGGCGGAGAAGGCCTCCGACCATATCCTGGGAAGGATCAACCATGGATAGCATCGAAGACCTGGTGGCGGCCAGCCACATTCTGTTCGACCAGGGCGTGCTCGATGCCTTCGGCCATGTCAGCGTGCGCCACCCGCAAGACCCGGGGCGCTTCCTGCAGTGCCGCAACATGGCGCCGGCGCTGGTTACCGCCGACGACATCGTGCAGTTCGAGTTGGACGGCACGCCCATCGATGCGGCAGGCCGTTCGGTGTACCTGGAGCGCTTCATTCACGGCCAGATCTACCGAGCCCGTCCCGATGTGATGGCTGTCGTGCACAGCCATTCTCCTTCCGTCGTGCCGTTCAGCGTGGTCAAGACAGCGCCCTTGAGGCCGCTTTGCCATATGGCCGGATTCATCGGCAAGGGCGCCCCGGTGTTCGAGATACGCGATGCCGGCGGGGACGGCACCAGCCTCCTGGTTACCGACAATCGCTTGGGAGAGGCGCTGGCCGGATCGTTGGGCGACGAGTCGCTGGTCCTGATGCGCGGCCATGGCGTGACCGTCGTGGCGGACACGCTGAAAAAAGCCGTGTATCGGGCCGTGTACGCCGAGATCAATGCGCGGGCCCAGCTACAGGCATCGCATTTGGGCGCCATCGAGTTCCTGTCGCCCGCGGAAGCGCAGGCGGCGGTGCAGCAAATCGAAACCCAGGTCGAGCGAGCCTGGGACATGTGGAAGAGGAAATTTCTGGAGACTAGACAATGAAAGCAAAAAATATGATGGCGGCCATGCTGGCCGGGCTGGCGGGTTCGTTCCTGATTTCCGCCGCGGCGGTGGCGGCGCCTCAATTTACGATGAAGCTGACCACCACGACCACCAACGACGCCGGCGTGGAATGGCTCAACACGCTCAAGAAAGGGATCGATGCGCACTCCGGCGGGAGGATCAAGGTCGAGGTCTACCCGGCGGGCCAGCTGGGCTCGGCGCCCAGGACGATCGAGGGCGTGACGATGGGCACCGTGGAGGTCGCACTGAACGCCTCGGGCTTCTACGAAAGCCTGGATCCGCGCTTCGGCGTGCTGTCGGCGACCGGCATCTTCGACAACATGGAACAGGGCGACAAGGTCTTGAGCGATCCGGAAATCCGCAAGCTGCTTGCGTCCTACGGAAAGTCGAAGGGGTATGAGGTACTGACGACGTTCATGCACACGCCGGTCGCGGTGGCGACCAACGAGCCCTTTAAAACCCTGGCTGATATTCAGGGCAAGAAACTCAGGGT
This sequence comes from uncultured Burkholderiaceae bacterium, assembly GCA_937871985.1. Next base: position 4,535 of record CALMPB010000411.1, on the reverse strand, counting down.
TCCGGGTTCACCGCTGTTCCTGCATATGTTCAAGGCATTGGGCGCGGCGCCGCTGTCGATGTCGCTGGGCGAAGTGCTGCCCGCCATGCAGAACAGAACGATAGATGGGGCGGTAAGCGGCAATACCATTTTCACGTCGTTGAAGTTCTACGACGTTACCAAGACGATGACTTACCTGCCGTCCACGCACATTGCCGTGGTGGCGATCATCAATTCCCAGTTCCTGAAAGCCATCGGACCGGAGCTGAGCGCCATGGTCAAGGAGGAAGCGCGCAAGGCCGACGAACATATCTACACGTGGGCCGCCCAGGATGCGGATAACGCCCGCAAGGTGTGGGAGCAGCATGGTGGCAAGTCCTTGACGCTCGATGCGCCCGACGCGGCCCGGTTCGTCAAGCTTGCCCAGGAAAGCGCCGAGGCCATCTTCAGCAAGAACCCCCAGGAGAAGGCGGACTACGAAATTTTCAAGGCCGTCGCACAGAAGTATCGCTAGATATGCTGCGGTCGGCGGGGCTCCGAACCGGGCCTTGCCTCGCGCCGCTACGCTATAACGGAGACAACATCATGTATTTAGGTATCGACATCGGGGGCACGTTCACGGATCTCGTGCTCATGGACGAAGAGGGCCGCGTAAGCACGACCAAGGCGCTGACCACGCCGGGCAACCTGGAAGCGGGTTTGTTCGAGGCCATCGACTATGCCGCGCAGGGCAAGGGGCTGTCCACCGAGCAACTGCTTACCCGTATCACGACCTTCGGGCACGGAACGACGCAGGCGACCAACGCCTTGATCGAGCGCGATGGCGCCTTGACCGGTCTGATCACGACGAAGGGGTTTGGCGATACGCTTGCGCTGCAGCGCCTGAAAGGCTTTACGGCGGGGATTCCTTCCAGCCAATTGGGCTGGTACAGCCGGCGCAGATATCCTCAACCGCTGGTGCCGCGGCATCTCGTTGAAGAGGTGACCGAGCGCGTCGACTACGCCGGAAGGGTGATTCTGCCCTTGGATGAGTCCGAGGTTCGCGCTGCCATAACGCGCTTGCTCGAGCAGGGCGTCCAGACGTTCGCGGTGTCGCTGCTTTGGTCGTTCAGGCATCCGGCGCACGAACTGAGAATACGCGAGCTGATCCGCGAGCAGGCGCCCGACGCCTACGTCAGCGTGTCGTGCGAGGTGGCGCCATCCATCGGCGAATACGAGCGCACGGCAACCACGGCCATGAACAGCTACCTGGCGCTCAAGGTCGTGGCCTACTTGCGCAAGGTGGACGGCCTGTTGCGCGACCAGGGCTTCAAGGGCAACTTTTTTGTGCTGAACAGCGCGGGCGGCGTCATGCCCGCCGACGAGGCGGCGAACCGGCCCGTCGCCCTGGTGACCAGCGGCCCGACGGGCGGCGTCATGGGGTCGCTGGAGCTTGCCACGGCCATGGGCCTTCGCAACGTCATCACCACCGACATGGGCGGCACCAGCTTCGACGTGGCGCTGATCGTCGATGGCGTTCCCGTTGTCTCCGTCAACCACGAGGCGGGCGGCTTTCATTTGTCCTCTCCCATGATCGACATCCGCGCCATCGGCGCCGGCGGCGGGTCCATAGCTCGGGTCGAGCAGGGGCAGTTGCGCGTTGGCCCTGAAAGCGCCAGCGCCCGGCCCGGCCCCGTTTGCTACGGGCGCGGCGGGACCCGCGTCACGACGACCGATGCCGACGTCGTGCTGGGCATCATCGATCCCGACAATTTTCTGGGGGGACGCATGAAGCTCGACCGCCGCGCCGCCGAGGCGGCCATAGAAGAGCAGATCGCCCGGCCGCTGGGCCTATCGGTGTATCAGGCCGCCGCGGGCATACGCCGCATCGTCGACGATCACATGGCGGATACGCTGCGCGAGGTAACCGTCGGCCGGGGCTACGATCCGCGCGACTTTACCTTGTTCGCCTATGGCGGAGCGGGGCCGGTTCATTGCGCGGGCTTCGGCGCGGAACTTGGTGTGCGGCGCATCGTCGTGCCGGCCACCAGCATGGTGCATTCGGCCTACGGGGCCTTGGCCTCGGACGTTCACTACAGCTCGGAGCGCAGCGAACCCATGTCCGGCGGAGGTGCGGGCAAGGCGCCTTGGGAGGGCCTGGATGCCGGACGCATCAAGGAAATCTTCGACGATCTGGAAAGCGAGGGGCTCGAGGGAGTTTTGCGCTCCGGCGTGGCCAGGGAAGATACCGAGGTGACGCGCAGCGTCGCCATGCGCTATCGCCGTCAAGTTCATGATTTGCTCATCCCCTTCCCCGATGGGGAAGTCGGTCCTGAGAGCGTGCGTGCGGTGGTGGAAAGATTCGAAGCCGCCTACGAAGGCGCATACGGCAAAGGATCGGGATTCCGCGACGCGGGTGTCGAGATCAGCGCCTTCCATGTCAATGTCGTAGGCCGCCTGAAAAAGCCGAATCTTGTCGCCAACTCTCCCGATCAGGCAGCCAGGCCGGCCTCGCGAGAGGTGTTCGAGCCGCGCCGGTGCGTGGCGGTGGAAGCGAAGATCTGGCAATGGCTGGATCTGCCGGTGGGCCAGGTGGTCGACGGGCCCGCCGTCATAGAGCATCCCGAAACCGCCGTTTATGTGGGCGCCGGGCAATCCGCCCGCCTGGATGCCGCCGGCAATCTTTTGATCGATATCCAGGAGACGCAGGAATGAAAACCTCCACTACCCACAACGTCGACGCGATCAGTTTCGAGGTCATCCGCAACAAATTGCAGGCCATCACGGAAGAGCAGGCCATTACGCTGAAGTCGGTGTCGGGCTCGCCGGTGGTGACGGAAGCCACCGACTTCAACAACGGCCTGTACCTGGCCGACGGCTCCATCGTGACCATGGGGCCCCAGGTTATCTTCCATACAGGAACGATGTCCACGGTCATCAAGAGCATCATCGGGGACTTCCGGCCCGAGGACATCCGGGACGGCGACATGTTCATCCTCAACGACCCCTACAAGGGCGCCATCCATCAGCCTGACGTTTCCATCGTGGCGCCCATCTTCCATGAAGGCCGGCATATCGCGTGGTCCGGTTCCTGCGCGCACCAGCTCGACATGGGCGGCATGAACTTCGGCAGCTGGGGCATAGGCGCAACCGAAGTGCAGCAGGAAGCCATCCTCATCCCCGGCGTGCGCATCGTGGAGCAAGGCGTGCTACGCGACGACCTGTGGCGCATGATCATGGGCATGACGCGGCTGCCGCACATGCTCGGCCTGGACTTGAAAGCCATGATCGCCGCGAACAACGTGGCGGCGAAGCGCCTGGGCGAGCTGATGGATCGTTATGGCGCCGGCACCGTCGAGCACGTCATGCACGAGGAGATCGCCAGCAGCGAACGCAGCCTGCGCGAGCGCTTGCGGTCCATTCCCGACGGGAAGTTCCGCGCGCGCGACTACATCGAGCACGACGGCCACACCAACGAGCTGTTCCAAGTCGTGCTCACCGTCACCAAGCAGGACGATACGCTGACCTTCGATCTGGAAGGCACTTCGCCGCAGGCCGGCGGATTCATCAACTGCACCATGTCGGGGCTGCGCGGTGCATTGTTCACCGGCCTGCTGCCGATTCTGGGGTACGACATGCGCTGGAACGACGGCGTCATGCGGCCGGTCGTCGTCAAGGCCCCGGAAGGAATCCTGTGCAATGCCAAGCGGCCCGCGCCGACTTCGTCGGGCACCATCTCGGCGGCGTGGATCGTCATGAATACGGCCGTCGCGGCGCTGTCGCGCATGGTGGCCTGCTCGCCCGGGCTGATACGCGAAGGCCAGGCGGTAACCAAGGGCCACATGATGGTCATGACGCTTGCGGGCCAGGGGCGCGACGGCGAACCTTTCGGCACTTTCCTGCTGGATTCCACGGCGGGAGGCGGCGGCGCCTTCATCGACCACGACGGGCTCGACGGCTCCGGCGACTACGTCGTGCCGCAGCCGACCATCGCGAACGTCGAGGTCAACGAGGCCTATGGCCCCTACCTGTATTTGTATCGTTCGTTTGTGCCCGATACGGGCGGACCCGGCGAGCAACGCGGCGGGGCGGGGGTCGGCCTGGCGATCACCCCCTACGACACGGACAGCCTGAATGCCATGATGCTCGGGCACGGTGTGGAGGTGCCGAATTCGATCGGGCTGCACGGTGGGCTGCCCGGCGCTTGCGGCAAGAATCTGCGGCGGATCGCTGGGGGCGACATTGCGGCTTTGTCCAGCCGCTATACCAGCACGGCGTCGCTGCTGGCGGACGACCGGACGGAATCGCTGTGCGCCAAGCCGGGCCGCATGCGCCTGGCGGCGGGGGACGTGCTTGCTTATACCTTCCAGGGAGGTGGGGGGTATGGGGATCCGCTTCTGCGAAATCCGGATTCAGTAGCCGACGACGTGAAGAACGGCTTTGTAAGCCGTCAGGCGGCATTGCTGAGTTATGGCGTCGTGCTGACGGACGACGGTACGGTGGATTTTCCGGCCAGCGTGAGCCAGCGCGATCGACTGCGGTCGGCCCGTCTCGGGGGCAAGACGCCGAGCCGTCCG